>JAQGKH010000202.1 GCA_028290225.1 Devosia sp.
CACCCGTAACGGGCGCGCACCTTCAGATTATTCGAGAACGATATTGGCTGCTTCCACCACCGCGGCGCCACGCTGGCGATCGGCCTCAACGCGGGCCTGGGCGTCGGCGCCGTAAAGACCGACTTCGTCATTGGCAAGATCGGCCAGACGCTGCTGGACATCGGGCTCGGCCAGAGCCTGGGCAACGCCCTCATTGAGCTTGTCGATGATCGCCTGGTCGGTATCGGCAGGCACCGTCAGGTGAACGAAGATCGAGAAGTCGAAGCTTTCATCGCCTGTAAGTTCACCCACCGTCGGCAGGTCAGGCAGGCCGGCAAAGCGTTCGGCAGAGGTGACGGCGATCGGCGTCACCGTGCCTTCGGTGATGTGGGGCAAGGCAGTCGACATGGTCGCCAGGTTGAGAGGCACCTCACCCGAGACGGCACCCATGGTGGCCGGCGCGCCGCCATTATAGGCGATGTGGAGCAGCGGCACCTGGGCTGCCAGGGCTACCGCCTCGCCGGTGATATGGGTGATGGTGCCGTTGCCAGCCGAGGAGAATGCCAGCGGATCCGACGCAGCCTTGGCAGCCTCCACAAAGCCGGCCCAGTCTGTAAATCCGGCATTTGGGTTGGCAATCAGCACCATTGGGCTCGAGGTCACGATGGCGATGGTCTTGGCTGCAGCGTTGGTGGCATTCTGCGGATCAAAGATCGGATTGATGGTGACTTCGCTCGATGTCCCCATCAGGATCGTGTAGCCGGCATCGGCTTCGCGCACCATGGTTTCAAGGCCGACCATGCCGCCGGCACCCGGCCGGTTGTCCACGATGATCTGCTGCCCCCAATATCCGGTCAGTTTGTCGCCGATGATGCGAGCCACTAGGTCCGAAATACCGCCGGCCGCGTAGGGCACCACGATCCGGACCGACTTGGTCGGATAATCCTGGCCCATGGCCGGCATGGCGACAGCGCCCAACCCCAGCATGCTGACGACAGCACCGATGATAAGATGGTTCTTCTTCATGTTCTCTCCTCCCTCGCGGGCTAACCTTTGATATGTTGAAGGAGAGCCAGATTACCGCCAAGGTAAAATACCCTTTTCGCCGGTTTTGATACCTTTCAGGTATCAATCTTTGTTCCAGCCGTTTTTGGGCACATAGCTTTTTCCGCCCTCCTCCGGATAGAAAAAGCGCTTGGCGGACTGCCCTCCTTCAGGACTTAAATTCTTGGCCTTGCGGAGCCGTAGCGCTCCTGGGGCGGCGCAGGGTGCGGGTCAGAACCGCGCACCATGACGGCGGAATGCCTTGGCATGGCCCTTGTTGAACCAGTCGTAGGCCGTGAGTCGCTGCCGCCACTGGCTGGCACGAGCCTCGGCGCGCTCGGGTGATTGCAGCGCCTCGGGACCGGCAAGATAGTGAATCGCGATGCGGTTGTACGGGACCGGCTCGCCCACCGTCATCGCAAAGCGGCGCGTCCCCAGCCAGTGCTCGCCCTTGAGCAGGGTCGGCACATGGTCCTCGGCCATCCAGCGATCGAATTCGGGCTGCATGTCCTCGGGAACGTCGAACTGAGCGATGAACACCATTGGCGCGGTTATGCTGGTCTCGTCGATCCGCCCTTCGCGGGCGATCTCGGTGCCCAGATAGCGCGTGAAGTTGCTGACATTGCCGAGCATCCACCGGGTTTCCTCGGAAGGCTGGTTCTTGACGGTGTTGTATTCGGGGGTCTTGAGCACATCGAGCGAGGTCATGTCATAGATGACCAGGTAGTTGTCATCATCGAGCGCGCGGTAGCGCTGGGTGCCGGTGAAACCCTCGATCGCCATGCGGACCGGGATGTGGTCGGTGTCGTACCAAGTGTTGAAACGCTCCTCCCACGATGGGTCGGGACGCATCTCGGAAAGCAGGATCGCCGGGCCGATGGTGGTCATTGGGAATAGCCCGTCTTGTTGTAGAAGAAGGCGAGGGCAGCCTCGGCAACTTCCAGATCCTCCAGCGCCGTTCCAGCACTGATGCCGATGCCACCCACGATCTCGCCATTGACGCTGACCGGCAGCCCCCCGCCGATGATGCTGAAATGGCCGCCATTGGTGATGTGGATGCCGAAGGTCGGCTGACCGGGCTGACAGAGCTGGTTGTAGACATGGGTGCCCTTGCGCGCCACGGCAGCGGTGAAGGCCTTGTCGATGGCAATCGAGATGCTCGAGGTCTTGCCGCCGTCCATGCGTTCGAAATGGATGAGATGTCCGGACTCGTCGCAGGCAGCGATGCACATGGGAATGCCCATGGAGGCGGATTTCTGCTTTGCCCCTTCGATGAGGACCCGCGCATCTTCCAGGGAAAGTCGGTTGACAGTGAGCATATCAGCGCCCCTTCGGCTTGAGATCAGTGGTGTCGAGATAGGTCTTGAGCGCTTCGAGCATCGAGCCGCTCAGGGGCTTGTAGGGAGGATAGGGATCGCCAGCGGGAACGCCGAAATGGGTGAGCGCTGCCTTCATCACCGCGGCCAAGCCGTTCTCCATCCAGCGGTGCGGAAACACGGAGAACTGCTGCTGCAGCCGCGCCGCTTGCTCGAACTGCCCTGACTTGAAGGCATCGATGATGTCCATCGCCAGCTTGGCAACGGGCGGCGGCAAGGTGCAGCCCGTACCGCCCAGCATCAGCGAAGGCAGCAGCATCTGCATCGTGGTGAAATAGCGGGCATGGCCTGCATGCTCGATCTCGGCAATGAGCCGGCCGACCCGCGCCATGTCACGCGAGCTTTCCTTGACATAGGCGATGCCATCGATGCGGGCGAGCTCGATGGTGGCGGGCAGCGACACGTCCGCGCCTGGCCCTGCATTGATGTAAAGCATCAGGGGGCGGGAAATGCGTGCGGTCACCAACTCGAAATAGCTGACGAGTTCTGCCGTGCTGGCGGCGCCGCCAGTGGGACGCTGGGGCGCAAGAAGCTGAAGCGCATCGGCGCCTTTGCTGGTGGCGAACTCGGCCAGCTCCAGCGCTACGGCAAAGGACGGATGAGAGATGCCGGCGACCACCGGACGGCGTCCGGCAGTGAACTCGATGGTGCGCGCGATCAATTCGCGCCGTTCGTCCATGCTCAGGAACTGGTATTCCTGGGCCTCAACGCCGGCGGCGATGACCATGCT
>JAQGKH010000203.1 GCA_028290225.1 Devosia sp.
GGCTGTCGCGGCGGGTAGGGGCCGAGCGCGAGCGTCTTGCCATCATTGCGGCCCGTACCGCCGTGCTGGTGGTGAACCTCGCCTTTCTGGTTGGCTCCATCTTTGGCGATGCCCTGCTGGGCTGGCCGTCGGCGGTGTTCTCGGTGCTGTGGGCGGTCCTGCTGCTCGCTGTCGGCGTGTGGGGCGTAGCAGTGGACCGGCGCTGGGTGGTGAATGCAGCGGCGGTGTTCGGGGCACTGCACTTTTATACACAGTGGTTCGAGTATCTGGGCGCGCAGGCAATCTCCGTTTTGGCTGGCGGGCTGCTGCTGATCGCATTCGGGCTCGTGCTCGCCCGGTTCAACAACTGGATCGGCACCCGGCGCGCCGGAGCTACGGGATAAGCGACCACCACGACTTATCAGTGCAAAGAAAGAGTTGCACAGAACCGTACCGTACGGTACGCCAAGCCTGCAATATATGGCAGCGCATGCTGCCGGGAGTGTCGTGCTTGCCGGTGACCATCAAGGTCAATGAAGAGAGTTTTACCCCGCGTCAGCAAGCCGTGCTGACTGCGGCCCTCGACCTGTTGGTCGAGAATGGCGAGGGGCTGACCATGACCGCAGTGGCGCGGCGGGCCAGTTGTTCCAAGGAAACGCTCTACAAGTGGTTCGGCGACCGCGACGGGCTGCTGACCGCTACCGTGCAGTGGCAGGCAGCCAAGGTGCGCATGCCGCAGGTGGATCGGTCGGCGCTGAGCGCCAAGGCCTTGCGCCTCTCCATCGAGCAGTTCGCACGGGACCTGCTGACCACCATTGTTGGGGAAGTGTCGATCACCCTCAACCGCACGGCCGTGACCCATGCGGCCCAGGAAAAGGACCGGCTCGGCATCATCGTGCTGGAGAACGGGCCGCTGGCGATCCGCCGCCGCCTGAAGCCGATCCTGGAAGCAGGGCGCGATGCCCGGCTCCTGCGCTTCGACAACAGCGAAGACGCCTATCGCACCTTTTTCGGGCTGGTGGTGCGCGATGTGCAGATCCGCCTTCTGCTGGGCGACCGATCGCTCACCCAATCCAATGTCGAAGCCAATATCGAGGCCGATGCCACGGCTGCGACCAATCAATTCTTCGCCCTGTATGGGGCGGACACAGCGCCATAACAGGGAGTGCTCCATGCGCGTTTATTATGATCGTGACGCCGATCTCAACATCATCAAGTCCAAGAAGGTGGCCATTGTCGGCTACGGCTCGCAGGGCCATGCGCATGTGCTGAACCTGCGCGATTCGGGCGTCACCGATGTGGTGGTGGCGCTGCGTCCCGGCTCTCCGTCGGCCACCAAAGCCGAAGGCGAGGGGCTCCGAGTGATGTCGGTGGCCGATGCGTCCGCCTGGGCCGACGTGATCATGATGCTGACGCCTGACGAATTGCAGGCCGATATCTACAAGCAGCATATCGAGCCCAATATCCGCGACGGCGCGGCGCTGGCGTTCGCGCATGGCCTCAACGTGCATTTCAACCTGATCGAGCCCAAGTCGACTGTCGACGTGATCATGATCGCGCCCAAGGGCCCGGGCCACACTGTGCGCGGCGAATACCAGAAGGGCGGCGGCGTGCCCTGCCTGATCGCAGTGCACCAGGACGCTTCGGGCAACGCCCATGACATCGCGCTGGCCTATGCGTCGGGCGTGGGCGGTGGCCGTTCGGGCGTGATCGAGACCAATTTCCGCGAGGAATGCGAAACCGACCTGTTCGGCGAGCAGGCCGTGCTGTGCGGTGGGCTTGTCGAGCTGATCCGCGCGGGCTTCGAAACGCTGGTTGAAGCTGGCTATGCCCCGGAAATGGCCTATTTCGAGTGCCTGCACGAAGTGAAGCTGATCGTCGACCTGATCTACCAGGGCGGCATTGCCAACATGAACTACTCCATCTCCAACACGGCCGAGTGGGGTGAGTATGTCACCGGTCCGCGCATCATCACCTCGGAAACCAAGGCCGAGATGAAGCGGGTTCTCCATGACATCCAGTCGGGCAAGTTCACTGCCGAATGGATGCAGGAAATCAAGGCTGGCGGTTCGCGTTTCAAGGCCACGAGGCGCCTGCATGACGAGCACCAGATCGAGGAAGTGGGCGAAAAGCTGCGCGGCATGATGCCGTGGATCAAGGCCGGCGCGCTGGTCGACAAGGCCAAGAACTGATCGGTCGGTTCGTTGTTGTTGCAGGGGTCCTTCGGGGCCCCTGTTTTTTGCTGGAGTTCCACCCCGCGGCTCACTTCTGCCCGGGGGAGAGTTGGGTTAAAGCTGGGGCGCAAGCGGAGGGGCTGCAATGAGTCTGCCGAATTTTCCGGTGGAAGGCGGGTGCCAGTGCGGCGCTGTTCGCTATCGGCTGACGCACAACCCGCTCAGCGTCTATAACTGCCATTGCAAGGACTGCCAGCGCTTTTCGGGCGCGGCATGGTCCATGTCCATGCTGGTGCGGGACGAGGATTTCGCCGTGCTGCAGGGCCGAACGGAGCAATATGCCAAACGGGCCGATAGCGGCCGGGTGGTTGAGATGCACTTTTGTGCGCACTGCCATGGCTGGCTGTTCAACCGACCGCCATTCCCCGGTATCGTCGTGGTTCGGGCGGGCACGCTCGACGATCTGGATTGGGCAGCGCCGGTGGGCAATATCTGGACAGGTAGCAAGGCGGCCTGGGTCGAGATCGATCCTGAGCTCGTCAACTTTTCCGGGCAGGCCAATGACCGGCAGCCGCTCTACGACGCCTGGACGCATTCCACACGCAAGGACAACTGATCATGGCAATTGCCGAAGACATCGCGCTGATCAAGCGCCAGGAGCAGGAGCTGGTGCTGCCGCGGCTCGACGAGGACGTGGCGTTCAGCATCGGCGCTGCGGTGCGGGGGCGGGCGCTGGCCGAGGGCTTGTCGCTGGTGGTGGATATCTGCACCTGGGACCGGCGGCTGTTTTTTGCCGCGACCGCCGGCACGGGGCCGGACAACGCCGAGTGGGTGAGGCGCAAGATCAACACGGTGCGCCGGTTC
>JAQGKH010000113.1 GCA_028290225.1 Devosia sp.
AGCCAATCGGCGGCTTCCGAGGTCAGGTTGATGGTGACGCCACGCTCGGCCAGCTGACCTTCGAGCTGCAGCACGAACTTCTCCACCACACGGCGCACCACTTCGCGCGGCAGCGGCGCAAAGGAGATGATCGCGTCGAGCCGGTTGCGGAATTCGGGCGTGAAGATGCGGTTGATCGCTTCTTCGTCATCCCCCACTTCGCGCTTGCGGCCGAAGCCGATCGGGCTCTTCTGCAAGTCCATGGCGCCGGCATTGGACGTCATGATCAGGATCACATTGCGGAAGTCGACCGACTTGCCGTTGTGGTCCGTGAGCTTGCCGTGATCCATCACCTGCAGCAGGATGTTGTAGAGGTCCGGATGGGCCTTCTCGATTTCGTCGAGCAGCACCACGCAGTGCGGATGCTGATCGACGCCATCGGTCAGCAGACCACCCTGGTCGAACCCGACATAGCCCGGAGGGGCACCAATCAGGCGTGAGACGGTGTGGCGCTCCATGTATTCGGACATGTCGAAGCGCAGCAGTTCCACTCCGAGCGTGTCCGCGAGCTGCTTGGCCACTTCGGTCTTGCCGACGCCTGTCGGACCGGTGAACAGATAAGAGCCGATCGGCTTTTCGGGTTCACGCAGGCCGGCACGAGCCAGCTTGATGGCTGAGGACAATGCCGCGATCGCAGGATCCTGGCCGTAAACCACGGTCTTGAGGCTCTGCTCCAAACTGCTGAGCAGCTCGGCATCGGACTTGCTGACCGACTTGGGCGGAATGCGCGCAATGGTGGCGATGGTGTTCTCGATGTCCTCGACATCGATCACCTGCTTGCGCTGGTCCTCGGCGAGCAACATCTGGCTGGCACCGGTTTCGTCGATCACGTCGATCGCCTTGTCCGGCAGCTTGCGGTCATTGATGTACCGCGCAGACAACTCCACCGCCGCCTTGAGGGCATCGTCGGTGTACTTGATCTTGTGGAACTCTTCGAAATAGGGGCGCAGACCCTTCACGATCTCGATGGCATCGGGGATCGAAGGCTCGTTGACGTCGATCTTCTGGAAGCGCCGCACCAAGGCGCGGTCCTTTTCGAAGAACTGGCGATACTCCTTGTAGGTGGTCGAACCAATGCAGCGGATCGCCCCTGAAGCCAAAGCAGGCTTGAGGAGGTTCGAGGCATCGAGCGCGCCACCAGAGGTCGCCCCAGCACCGATCATGGTGTGGATCTCGTCGATGAACAGCACGGAGTGCGGGAGCTTTTCAAGCTCCTTCATCACCGCCTTGAGGCGCTCCTCGAAGTCACCGCGATAGCGGGTCCCGGCCAGCAGCGAACCCATGTCGAGCGAATAGATCACCGCTTCCTTGAGCACTTCGGGAACGTCGCCCTCGACGATCTTGCGAGCAAGACCTTCGGCAATCGCAGTCTTGCCGACGCCGGCGTCACCCACATAGATCGGGTTGTTCTTGGAGCGGCGGCAGAGCACCTGGATGGTGCGGCGAAGCTCGGCATCCCTGCCGATCAGCGGATCGATCTTGCCGGCCCGCGCCTTGGCGTTGAGATCAACGCAGAAATCTGCCAGGGCCGAGCTTTTGGCGTTTTCGCCGCGCCCACCTTCGCTATTGCCTTCACCGTCCTCGGCACCACGCACCTTGCGCTCCTCGCTGGGACCAGACTTGGTGATCCCGTGACTGATGAAATTTACGGCATCCAGACGGCTCATATCCTGTTGTTCGAGGAAATAAGCCGCATGGCTTTCGCGTTCGGCAAAGATGGCGACCAGGACATTGGCCCCGGTCACCTCTTCTCGGCCAGAGGACTGGACATGAATGACGGCACGCTGGATGACGCGCTGGAAGGCGGCGGTGGGCCGGGCATCCTGGCCATTGGCGACGATAAGGCTATCGAGCTCTTCGTTGATGAAGTCCTCAAGATCGCTCTTGAGCGCATCAACGTCGACATCGCAGCCGGCAAGCACGGCGATGGTTTCGCGATCATCGGTGAGGGCGAGGAGGAGGTGCTCCAGCGTAGCGAATTCGTGGTTACGCTCACGCGCCAGGTTCATCGCCTGATGCAGAGCTTTTTCCAGTCCGCGAGAAAATGATGGCATGTGATGTTCCTATTGCTTTTCCATCACGCATTGCAGCGGATGCTGGTTCTTGCGCGCCGTATCCATGACGCGGGTGACCTTGGTTTCGGCGACTTCGTAGGGGTAGATGCCACATTCACCGACGCCCTTCTGGTGAACATGAAGCATGATGCGCATGGCGTCTTCACGCGATTTATTGAAGACGTCCTGCAGCACCAGGATGACGAACTCCATGGGAGTGTAATCGTCATTGAGCAGGAGTACGCGATAAAGATTGGGTCGCTTGGTTTTCGGGCGCGTCTTGGTTGCGGTGCCGGACTCGGTCCCATTCTCGTCCTTGCCACCGGCACCGTCCTTTGGACCGGCGTGACTAGGCAGACGCTGCAGCCAATTGGAAACAGACGCCTGGCTGATGGAAGCAAGGAGAAGTGGTCGTGTCATAGCAGGGCATCTGTCGTGAGAGAAACGAAGCAGCATGGTGGACCCATTATGTAGGGAAATATTGGGCGCTGTTAAGGGTCATTGCTTCTCATATTCGTGACCGGCAAAAAGCGGTGCCAGCACCGGTTTCGGTCCGCTTTCACGCTTGCGCCACACCATCTCCACACCACCGACAAAAAACTTGGCATTTTACGGAATGGTAATACGCGGCGCCTAGGTTCGGCATTGTGGTGGTCAGACGGCGGGGGCACGTCGGCTCCATTGTTCGAGTTGTGTACGGACGCGTTGCTGTCCGAGAGTTTAAATTGGAGTTCCGGGTGGCTTCTCAGGCGAAATCCCCTTGGCGCGCAGTCCTCATCCGCGCCTTTGCCGCTATACTGGTCACGTTTGCCGTTGCCATGCCAATGGCGGCTCCAGCCCAGGCCATCGAAAACCTCCGCAAATATGCTGGCATCGTCGTTGACGCCAAGTCTGGCCAAGTTCTTTACGAAGAAGCCGGCGACGCGAAGCGTTACCCGGCGTCGGTCGCCAAGGTCATGACGCTGTATGTGCTGTTTCAGGAACTCTCGGCGGGCAATCTGAAGCTGTCCACCAAGATGACCGTGTCCAAGCATGCCGCTTCGGCCGTGCCGACCAAGTTGGGGCTGCGCGCCGGCGCCACCATCAGTGTTGAGGACGCCATCAAATCGCTGGTGACCCTTTCGGCCAATGACATGGCCCGCGTGATCGCCGAACATATCTCGGGTTCGGAAAGCAAGTTTGCCGAGCGCATGACTGCCACCGCCCGGGCACTGGGGATGCGCTCCACCACCTACCGCAATGCCTCGGGACTGCCCGATGGTGGCCAGCTGACCACGGTCCGCGACCAGGCCATCCTCGCCATCGCGATCTACCAGCACTTTCCCAGCTACTACGAATTCTTCCAGACCAAGTCGTTTTCCTACGGCAAGAAAACCTACGGCAACCACAATCGCGTGCTGGGTTATATGGGCGCCGTGGACGGGATCAAGACCGGCTACATCAATGCGGCCGGCTCCAACTTGATGACCGCGGCGCGCAAGGACAACCGCCACATCGTGGTCGTGGCCTTCGGTTTCAACTCCTCGGGCTCGCGCGACCAGAAGGTGCGCGAGCTGGTGGCGAACTACCTGCCCAAGAGCCGCCGGGGCAATTACCTGCAGACGGCGATGATCCCGCAGCCAGGCCGCCAGGGCAATATGCAGGTCGCGGTGGCCCAGCCCACCAGGCCGGTTTTCGTAATGCCGATGCCCCTGCCCGGCTTCCGCCTGGCGCAGCTGGTGGCCGCCAATGGCGCCCAGGCCCAGCCGCGGGCCCAGATTGCAACGCCAACCGCCCCTGCCCAGGTCGTGGTGGCCAGCGCAGCACCGGTGGCCGCACCCGCTCCCATGCCGGCAGACCTGACGTTGCAGCCCGCCGTGCAGGCCGCCAATGTCCTGGCCGCTCCATCGCAATCGCCACAGCCCGCTTATCCCTCGCAGGACGTGATCGGCGCCTGGCTCAGCGACTCCTACAATCTGGGTGCGCCGCCATCGGTTCTGGGGCAAACCCCCGCCTCCGCACCGCTGGAGCCGGCCGAGCGCATCGGCTCGGACGGCACGCCTATCGATCCGGCCATCAGCGGCTCGGTCAAAACAGCCGCCGCCAACGACAACGCCGTACCGCCGGGCGGCTGGGTGGTGCAGATCGGCGCTGGTGCCAATGAGGAAAGCGCGCGCAGCCTGCTTTCCGACGCGGCCAGCAAAGTCGGCCAGCTCGGCGATTTCCGCTCCTATGTGGAGCGGTTCGAAAAGAACGGCCAGACCTTCTACCGCGCCCGCTTTGTCGGCTTTGGCGACCGGGACGATGCGACCGCCATGTGCAACCAGCTCAAGCAGCAGAATCTGGCATGCCTGGCCATGCAGAGCTGATGCTCACCTGATTTCATCATCCGAGGTTCGGCTGTTGTCCGGCCCCGGGTTTCCATCAAGCAAATTGGCGCCTGTGTTTGGAGTAGCCCAATGAGCGAACGAACTGCCCTGCTGGACCTGGCAAGTTTTATTGGCCGCTCAAGCCTCGTTTCCGATGATATGGCGACCCGCAACCGTGCACTGGCCGGTGTCAGCAAGCGTATGCTGCCTCGGCACGGCCGGCGTGGCGTCGCCGAACTGCTGGGCGTGGTGCTGGCCCTGTCGGCCCGCACGCGCCGCATGGTGCAGGAGCCGGTGCGCATCGATCTGGATGTGTTTGCACCCGGCGGCAAACGGGCCGTGCGGATCAGCTTTGGCGGCGAGCGCTAAGCCTCTCCTGCCACTCAGGCGTGACAAGCTTCGGGCATGTAACGCGCCTGCAGCGTCGGCGGAGCAGCCGAGATTTCCGCCGCAGCCCGCCGCGTTTCAGCCCGCGCACCGGCCGGCAGATTGAGCGCGGCGACGAGGCTGCGATATTCCTGGCGTGCCGTCATGTGCGAAGCCGAAGGCAGGCCACCAAGCAGTTCGGCATCGAGGGGATCGAACACCGTCATGCCGCTGGCAAACAGCGAGCGGAAGATCACCCGCTCGCCGATCCCGTCGGCCACACGGCAACCAAAGCGGGCCGCGATGCGATCCAGCATGGTCTGCACCTGCCGCGTATTGCGCGAGGACAGCATGGAAATGCGGTTGCGCACCAGGATCCAGTCGATGCTCTGGCCATCGACGCTCATGCGCTCGGAGCGGGCGCGCTGCACCAGTCGTGAATAGTGGCTGGTTTCCACCGGCTCGCCGGTTACGGCATCGGCGCGAGCCAGCACGTTGAGGTCGATCAGGCTGTCGTTTACCGGAGTAATCAGCGTATCGGCCAGGGAATGGGCCAGCCGCGTCATGTTGGTGTCAAAGCCCGGCGTATCGATCACGAGGAAATCGACCCTATCCTCGACTTCGGCCACCGCGCGGCGGAACACGTCGAACTCGGCCCGGTGATTATCCTTGACCGAGTCGCCCCAGGCGGCAGGCAGGTGGAAATGCTTGGGACTGGGCAGCGCCAGCTTGCGCTCGCTGCTCCAGGCGCGACGATTGCGCACATAATGCGTAAAGGTCTGCTGGCGGCTGTCCACGTCGATGGTCGCGACCCGGTGCCCCTGGTACATAAGAAAGATCGCCAGGTGAAAGGCAGTGGTCGATTTTCCCGACCCGCCCTTTTCATTTCCAACCACAATGACATGTGCGCCTTGCCGTGTCATTCGCCGCTCCATTGCCGCCCGAAAGACTCGGGGCTCATAGACGCCAGAGAAGCGCGCCTATGGTTAACAAAGGCTGAACACGCCTGGGCGGAACTGTCCCAGCCCTGCGCAAATCCTTGTCAGCGGCAGAGTTCTGCTCGGCTCACAGCAGGCCCAGCCTGGCTAAATCGGCGGCTATCTGCAGTGCCCCGGCGTTTTCATTAGCGCCGATATCTGGCGGAGCATCCTTGGGATCGAGATAGCGCCAGCCCTGGAACGGGCGCTTGGGGTAAGGAACCGTCCGCACCATGTCGCGACTCATGATGATGTCGCAATAGCTCTTGCCCTCCTCGTCCGTGTAGCTGGCGAGGCGCAGGATGGGCTGACGCAGGACGATGGAGCCGGCGATCACCCAGTAGATGGAGGATTGCCCCTCGATCTCGGCGGCACGGCGCGGCATCATGCGGGTGCGATGGACATGGACGTCCTCGCCATAGTCCGCGCCCCACCAATGGGCGCGCTCATCGCGATAGCTTTCCAGCTCCTCGACGCTAGCAACACCGACCGAAAGCTTGACCATGTGGATCATGCGAGGCTCCCCCGTGGCACCACGCCCTGCATGACGTCGATCTCGTCATCGTCAATGATCCAGGGTTCCTGCAACGCCAGGGTCAGCCAGTGCTGGAAGGCGGGCAGAGCGTAGATGGCGGCCACATAGTCGGTCAGCATGTCGGACACAGGCAAGGCATAGGTGCGAATGCGGGCCGCAACGGGCGCATACATGGCATCAGCGGCAGTGAAGGCTCCGAACAGGAAGGGCCCTCCGGAACGCGCCAGCAGGCCGCCCAGCAAGTGCTCCAGACGGGCCAGATCCCCGGCAACGGCGTCCGCGCTCACCCGACCGGGATGGCTGGCGCGCAGGTTCATCGGTGCATGATTGCGCAATGCCCCAAAGCCGGCATGCATTTCAGCAGCGGCGGCGCGGGCCAGTGCCCGCTGCGCCTGCTCCTCGGGCCAGATGCGCTTGTCGGGGAAGCAATCGGCCAGGTACTCGATGATGGCAATGGTTTCGGGGACCGCGAGGTCGCCATCAATCAGCACCGGGACTCGAGCGGTCGGCGAGCGCTGGGCCAGAACATCGCGGAACCCCTCCCCCACCAGCTGCAGCACTTCATCCTCAAAGGGGATTTCGAAATGGGCCAGCACCAGCCATGGCCGCAGGGACCAGCTGGAGTAATTGCGGTTGCCGATCAG
>JAQGKH010000234.1 GCA_028290225.1 Devosia sp.
ATCAAGTTCCTTGAGCGCCAGATCCACCGGTCCCCCGATCGCCACGACGTCATAGCGCACGCCCAGCAGTTCGGCGCATTCCTTGGCATCGGTGAGGCTCGCCTCGGACGTATAATGATAGGGCAGCATGATGCAGTGCACGTTATCGGGCCCGAGCGCATCAACCGCCATGGCTGCAACCACGGCGCTGTCGATGCCGCCCGAAAGGCCCAGCACCACCTGCTTGAAGCCGTTCTTTTTGACGTAGTCGCGCAGGCCGAGCACGCAGGCGCGCCACGGCGCTTCCTCGGCCGAAAGATGCGGCTTGATCTCGCCCTTCGTGCAGCTCCAGCGGTCATCCCGACGCTCCCAATCGGAGAGGATGAAATCGGCCACAAAGCTTTCGCCGCGGAATACCAGCTTGTCACCCGGCTCCATGCCGAACGATGCCCCATCGTAAACCAGCTCGTCCTGGCCGCCGATCTGGTTGAGATACAGCAGGGGCACATCGTCTTCATTGGTGCGGGCCTTCACCAGCCGGTGCCGGACCTCGTGCTTCTCGCTCCAATATGGCGAGCCGTTGGGGCAGAGCAGCATCTCGGCCCCACCCTGGATCAAGTGCTGGCAGACCCAGGGGTGCCAGATGTCCTCGCAGATCGGCAGGCCGATCGAAACACCCTTGATGCTGACCGGCTGCGGCAACGGGCCGGAGGTGAAAAAGCGCTGTTCATAAAACACATCGTTGCGCGGCAGTTCGCGCTTGAGCCGAATGGCAGTGATCTTGCCGTTCTCAGCGACGACAAGGGCGTTGTGAAAGCCGGTTTCGGCTTGCCAGATCGTCGGGATGATCAGCGCCACCTCAGTGCCGGCGGTGTCGGCGGCCAGATCCTGCGCGGCCTTGATGGCGTCAGCAACGAACTGCGGCTTGAACAGCAGGTCATCGGCAATATAGCCGGTCAGGAACAACTCGGACAGCAGCAGGATATCGGCGTGGGCCGCCACCGCCTCGGCCAGTGCGCCCCGCGCCAGCGCCAGGTTTCCATCCAGGTCCCCCACCTTGGGATTGAGCTGGGCAAGCGCGATACGGAGGTGGTCGGTCACGGCAAAGCTCACTGACGAGGAACAAGCGGGCTCGCGACAGGGCGTGGCGAGCGCCAGTCAGCCTTAGCCGCTCACCCCCGACAGGGCAAGCGGCGCAAGTTCCTGGTTGCGGCCTTCAATCAGAACCGCCCCGTCAATTCGAACAAGGCGCCGTAACGCAGGAATGAGAACGGGTTGTTGGTGGAGATATAGGATTGCTGGGTCAGGAGTGGCGCGTCGTAGGCGGGATCCGGCGTGGAGCCGTCGGCTTCTGGGGGCAATTGCTGAGGGGGAAGAATGGACGCGGTGTTGAAGGTGGCCTCATACTCGCCCTGTAGATAAGAGGCGCGCCCGCCAAACCGCAGCGTCAGGTTTTCGGTGGGATGGAAGCCGAACATCAGCTTGCCCGACGCACCGTAGGCGTAACCAGCGACAGAAACGGGCGAGGACTGGAACGTGTTGGCCGGAAAGCCGGCCGGAGCGAGGTCCGGGGCGCCCAGGGTGCCATCCACCCAGGCATAAGGAAGGGCAGCCGCTTCGGCGGTGATGTCAAAGCTGTCGGCAACATCGAGGCGGCTGACCAGTCCGATCTTGGCCGCGTGGATATCGAAGTTGTTGGGCTCGCTGTCGAAGCCAATGCTCCAATCGCCCGTGGTGTCGGAATAGGTGATGTCGCCCGCCGTTTGAGCGGTGGTGAAGCTGGCGCGGCCCGTATCGGGCGATTCGTTGAAGTACTGGTAGCCGACCACTGCGCCGACGCCAAAGCTTTCATCCCCGAATGGCATCATGCCAAAATCGGCGCCGATATAGCCCAGCCGGGCGCCTGGCAGTTCGAATTCCCCGTCGATGCCGTCGCTGGCGTAGTCTCCCGTCGTCGCAAAGGCATAGCCGAGATTGGCCTCCAGAAAGGAGCGGGTGCCGGCGTCATCGATACGCACAAAGGCTTCGCCGGAATGGGAGGCACTGTTGATGTTCTGCTCGCTCCCACCGAGAGAAAGCGATTGCTCGCCCAGCGAGTACCAGTAGCGCAGCCCTGCTTCGAAGCGCAGCGGATTGTCTTCCCCCAGTTGCCAGTTGGTCGGGTAAGCGGTTCGCATGCCGTCGTAGCCATAATCTGCCGCGCCGGCTGGCAGGGCAGTGCTCAAGGCCAGCAGAGCGGCGGTGCCCAGGATACGCTTCATCGGAGCCTCCGAAACCCGGGGCCAGGCCCCAATGCCTCATTCATGCCGTATTAGGGTTAACGTTCAGCTAAACCGGGGGATCTGGTTTAAAGACACTTTGTGGTAACCATATCGGCGTGTAATGACCTATAGAGCTTGCCTGAGCCGGTGATCGCGCAACCCTAAGCCACACGGCGAGTTGCCCATCAGTAGACGACGAGAGTTTTGCGTGATGAATTGCAGAATATTGGTAGTTGAAGACGAGATCTTCGTTGCCACCGAGATCGAGCATGTCATCGCGGAAATGGGGCATCAGCCGGTCGGGATCGCCGCGGACCAGCGTACCGCTCTGAGCCTGGCACCCAGCACTGACGTCGCGCTTGTGGACCTCAATCTTGAGGATGGCCCGACCGGCGCCGCCATCGGGCGGATTCTCAGCCAGATGCACGGCATCACTGTGTTGTTCATGACAGCCAACCCCTCCCAACTTGGCGCCGGCGTGCCGGGCACGCTGGGCGTACTGCCCAAGCCGGTCACCGACAAAGAGCTGCGCGACGCAGTGGGCTATGCCGTTGCCCGCCGCCAGGCGCGCGAAGCGGCTCCGCCGCGGCGCTTGCAGCTGTTTGAGTGGCTGGAGCCTGCAAAAGAGCCGAGTACCTGTTGATCAGGGATCCTGGTTAGCTCTGTAACCGGGCGGACCGGCGCAGAGCCGCCGCTGGAAGATGCACCTCAACCCTGAGGCCATCCGGTTCCCAGATGCGCTTCACCTTGCCGCGCATCTGACCCTCAACGCTCAAGCTCACCAGTCGCGATCCAAAGCCGTCGGGACGAATGGCCTCGTCGAGCATGGGGCCGCCGCGCTCTGTCCATGTGAGATGGTAGTCGGCTTCGCCTGCCCTGCCCTCCAGCAGCACTCGCCCCTCGGCTGCGCTCAAGGCGCCGTACTTGGCCGCGTTGGTTCCCAATTCATGGAAGAGCAGCGCCAGTGGGGTGGCTGCACCGTCATCGATCTGGGCATCTTCGCCGCTGAACTGCACCCGTACCACCCCGTCCGACTGGTAGGGTTGCAGCAGCCGCTCGATCAGGGCCCAAAGCGAACCCTGATGTTCGGGGCCCTGCTGGCGTGCGCTGTGTGGACGAACAAAATCGTGAGCCTCACTCAAGGCATAGATGCGCTGGCGCAACTGATCTGCGAACGGCTTGACGGCTGGCTGGCTGCGTGCCGACAGGCTGATGATGCCGGTGAGAACCGCAAAGATGTTCTTGATGCGATGGCTCAACTCCTGCGCCACAAGATCCCGTTCGGCCGAAGCCAGCTTGGCCTCGTGGATATCGGTCAAGGTCCCGAACCAGCGCACGATTCTGTTCTGGGCATTGCGGGCCGGCCGGGCCAGGCCGAGTGTCCAGCGGTATTCGCCGGTGTGGTGTCGCAGCCGGTATTCGATCTGGTAGGGCTCGCCCGTGTCCAGCGACTGGCGCCAAACCGACCGGGCGCGCTCCTGATCCTCGGGATGGAAGATGTTGTTCCAACCGTCGCCGTCGGTTGAGCCTTTCGGGACGCCGGTGAATTCGTACCAGCGGTCATTGTAATAGTCATGATAGCCGTCCGGCAGCGTGGACCAAACCATCTGCGGCATGGCATTGGCCAGGGTGCGAAAGCGCAGCTCGCTTTCGGCCAGGGCATCGGAGGCGCGGCGCTGCTCGGTGACATCCACCACCACTCCGGGAAAGCGCGTCGCCATGCCTTGGGCGTCGAGGCGCGGGCGACCAGACGCGATCACCCATCGCGGAGTTCCATCGGAGCTGATCAAGCGGTACTCGGAGCGGACGGCAGAGCCGCCGGCGAGGGCCTTGTGGATTTCGTCGCTGACTCGTCCGCAATCTTCGGGATGGATGGCGCGCAGGAACGCTTCCATCTTCACTCCAGCTTTGGCGGCGGCCGGATCGATACCGTACATGACCGCAAATTTCTCGTCGGCGGTGACACGGTCGCCGGCGATGTCCCAGTCCCAGGTGCCGACCAGGCTCGAGCTGTTCAGCGCCAGCGACAGCCGCTCTTCGCTGCGTGCCACTGCCCGCTCCGCCAGAACACGGGTGGTGGTTTCCTGCACAATGCACAGGGTGCCCAGAGGTGTGGCATCTTCGGACAGTACGGGGCTGTAATGCAGGTCCATCCACGCCGATGCGGGCGTACCATTGCGGTCCAGCACCAGTTCCTGGTCTTGCAGGCGCAAGGTCTCGCCCCGCAACCCAAGCTCAATCTTGTGGCGGTTGAAATCGGCGATCTCGGGCCAGGCTTGTTCTGCCGGCAAACCAAAGATCTTCGGGTGCCGGTCGCCGGCGAACACGGCATAGGCGTTGTTGTAGATCAGAATGCCCTGTGGGCCGATCAGCATCGCCATGGGAGTGGAGGTCGCCAGCATGACGCGCACCGCGCCCTTGAGGCTTTCCGGCCAGCGGGGGATCGGGCCGAGCGGGTTGGCAGCCCAATCATAGTCGTTGATCAGCTTGATCGTCGGGTCCTGCTCGATGCGGGCGCGCACTTCGGCCGATGCCGCGGGGAACAAGGATCTGGGCATGAAGAACTTTCAGCGGGAGTAACCAAGGCGGGGCATAGGATAGCAAGCTTGGCCGGTGATCAACACCGGGCAAGGCTGATTGAGGCCCATGATCACGCGGCTGTTACTCACCGGCCAGGGCGTGTTGCCGAGGTGGCTTTTGAGCGTGCACTTCTTCGGCAACAAGGAAGGCCAGTTCCAGTGCCTGGCTCGCATTGAGGCGAGGATCACAATAGGTGTGATAGCGATCGGACAGGGACGCTTCGGTCACCGCCGACATCCCGCCGACGCATTCGGTGACATCGTCGCCGGTCATCTCGATATGCACGCCACCGGCATAGGTGCCCAGTTCGCGATGCACCTCGAAGAACGAGCGGACTTCCGAAAGCACCCGGTCAAACGGGCGAGTCTTGTAACCGGTCGAAGCCTTGATGGTGTTGCCATGCATGGGATCGCAGCACCAGACCACAGTGCGGCCCGCCCGCTGCACCGTTTCCACCAGGCGCGGCAGGTGCTCCTGCACCTTTCCGGCCCCGAAGCGGCAAATCAGCGTAATGCGGCCCGCCTCATCGGTGGGATTGAGCCGATCCAGCAGACGCAGCAGATCCTCGCTGGAGAGGGAGGGTCCGCACTTCACCCCGATCGGGTTACGAATGCCGGCAAAATACTCCACATGGGCCCCGTCAGGCTGGCGGGTGCGGTCGCCAATCCAGAGCATGTGCCCCGAAGTCGCGTACCAGTCATTGGTGATGGAGTCGCGGCGGGTCAATGCTTCCTCATAGCCCAGCAGCAGCGCCTCGTGGCTGGTGAAGAAGCTGGTTTGCCGCAGTGCCGGCGTATTGTCCGGATTGAGGCCTAGAGCGGCCATGAAGGTGATGGCGTCGTCGATCTTGCTGGCGACTTCCTCATAGCGCGGATACCAGTTGGAGCCCTTCATGAACCCGACCGTCCATTCATGGATGCGGGTCAGTTCGGCATAGCCGCCCGACGCAAAGGCGCGCAGCAGGTTCAGCGTCGCCGCCGATTGCCGATAAGCCTGCAGCATCCGGTCCGGGTCAGGCAGGCGTGCCCCTTCGGTGAACTCTATGGCGTTGATGATGTCGCCCCGATAGGAGGGCAGTTCCACCCCATCGATGGTTTCGGTGTCGGCGGAGCGAGGCTTGGCGAACTGGCCGGCAACGCGCCCGACCTTGACCACGGGCTTGGAGGCACCATGAGTGAGCACCACCGCCATCTGCAGAAACACGCGGAAGAAATCGCGGATATGATCGGCCCCGTGTTCGGCAAAGCTTTCGGCGCAGTCCCCGCCTTGCAGCAGGAAGGCTTCCCCGCGCGCAACGGCGGCGAGCTTGGCCTTGAGGTCGCGCGCCTCGCCGGCAAACACCAGTGGCGGGAAGGTAGCCAGCTGCCGCTCCGCTTCGGCCACGGCCGCCGGATCTGGATAAGCGGGCACCTGCAGGATGGGCTTGTCGCGCCAGCTGCTTGGGGTCCAAGTGGTCATGAAAAGATCTCGCTTTGCCGCTTGCCGGATGGGCGCGGTCCTAGCAAGGCCACGCCGGCCTGCCAAGCTTTATCGGCTCAGACCCTGACGCCGTTGCGATAAACATAGGTCGGCCCCTTGAAGGTGACCAGTTCCTCGGCAGCGGTGGGATGAACCGCGATCGCGCGATCAAAATCAGCCTTGCTGGCGCCCATGGCCATCGGAATGGCGACCAGCTGGATCATCTCGCCCGCACCCGGCCCCAGGATATGGCAGCCCAGCACCCTGCCCCCGTTTGCCGCGGTGATGAGCTTGAGGATCATGCGCTCGGTGCGGCTCGAGAGGCTGTTCATCATGGGCCGGAAGCGCGCCACATAGATATCGATATCGCCATGAGTGGCGGCTTCAATCTCGGTCAGGCCCAGAGCGCCCAGCTCGGGTTCGCTGAACACCGCCGTGGGGATCAGCGAATGATCCACGGCCATGGGATTGTTGTTGAACACGGTTTCGGCGAAGTACCAGCCTTCGCGGATCGCGACCGGCGTCAGTGCAGCCCGGCCGGTGACGTCCCCGACAGCGTAGATGGAGGGGCAGGACGTGCGCGAATACTGGTCCACGGCGATGGCTCCGCCCGCCGTCAGGTCCACATCAGCGGTTTCGAGGCCCAGCCCCTCGATATTGGCCCGGCGCCCAATGGCGAACATCACTGCCCCATACGGGGCCGTGACCCCGTCGCTGAAGGTTGCGGCAACATTGTCGCCCTGCTGGACCAGCGACTTGATCGTGGTCTGGTAGATCAGGCGGATGCCGCGATCCTGCAGTCCCGCTTCCAGCCCGCGTCGCAAATCTTCGTCAAAGCCGCGCAACACGCAATCGCCACGATACACAATGGTCGTATCGACGCCCAGGCCGGCAAAGATCGTCGCGAACTCCACCGCGATATAGCCGCCGCCCTCGATCAGGATGGAGTGCGGCAATCGGGGCAGGTCAAATGCCTCATTGGAGGTGATCGCCAGTTCCGCGCCGGGAATATCGGGGATCGTCGGTTGGCCGCCCGTTGCCACAAGGATATGGCGAGCCTCCAGGTCTCGACCGGCGCCGACCAGATGCACCCCATGCGGCCCGGTGATCACGGCGCGGTCCTTGATCACCTCGACGCCAGGCTTTTCCAGATTGCTGGTATAGGCGTGCTCGAGCCGGCTGATTTCCTTTTCCTTGGCGGCTACCAGCGTCGGCCAATCAAAGGATGCATCGACTTGCCAGCCAAAGCTCGATGCAACATCGAACAGGTCACGGAAGCGACTGGCATAGACATAGAGCTTTTTCGGCACGCAGCCGCGGATCACGCAGGTGCCGCCAACCCGGAATTCTTCGATGATTGCGGTGCGGGCGCCATAGCTGGCGGCCATGCGGGCGGCGCGCACGCCCCCGGAGCCGCCACCGATAACAACCAGATCATATGCCTCGCTCATTGCAACGCCCCAGAAGTGCCGCCCTCAGATGGGCTGGGCAATTGCACGGAAAAAGGCCCCGCACAAGGCGGGGCCCGAAGCGAGCCGATCAGATCTCAACGCCGTTGGCACGCAGTTCACTGCGCACCTTGGCGAAGAACTCGCGCTGCACATTGGCGGTGAACACCTGCAACACCCGCTGCAGGTCGGTGTTGAGCTCGGCATTGGCCTGCGAGAGCTTCTGGCCGATGGGTGATTCGTAGAAGGTAACGATCTGCTGGAGTTCGCCGGCGCTGAAGCGCACGGCGTAGACACGGGCAAACTGATCCATCAGTTCGCCCTTGCGGCCCTTGTACTCGGCCAGGATCTTAGAGATCGCAGCGTCGGTGGCGTCAACGAGTTCGGGGTTCTGCTGGATGATCTGGCGCATGGTCTGCACGCCGGTTTCCACCAGGGTCACCTCATAGATCGCCGAGCGGTCGGTGAGTTCCACATATTTGCGCGCCAGCTCCAGCTGCTCTGGGGGCACTTCCTGCGCCGTGGCGGGAGCCGCAAAGGCCAGCAGCCCCGCGCTCAGCGTCACGGCAAGCAACGCCCTGGCGCGCCCGGTCAAACCCTTGGTCGTCAAAAAAGCCATCCTGTTCGAACCTCGCTGTTGGTCAGTTCCCGCGCTGCATGGTTCTTACGCCATCGGGCGTCGCCACATAAGCGGTTTTGCACATGTTGAGAAAAAGCCCATGCTGCACCACCCCTGCTATGTCAAGGAGGTCGCGCGACAGCGCTTCTGGAGCCGAAATGCGGCCAAAAAATGCGTCCACGATCAGGTGGCCGCCGTCAGTCAGGTAAGGGCTGCCATCGGCGGCACGACGCAGCCTGGTTTGCCCTTCCGCCTGGTGGCGTTCCAGCACCGCGTCCAGCGCCCGCATGGAGGCGCCAAGGCCGAAGCGGTTGACTTCGACCGGCAGCGGAAACCGGCCTAGCCGCTCGACCACCTTGCTGGCGTCGGCAATCACGATCATTGCGTCGGAGGCGGCCGCCACGATCTTTTCGCGCAACAGCGCGCCGCCGGCGCCCTTGATCAGATTGAGCTGCGGATCGATCTCGTCGGCGCCATCGACAGTCAGATCGAGCTGGTGAACTTGTTCCAGATCGGTCAGCGGAATACCCAGGCTCCGCGCCTGCTCGGCCGTGCGTTCGGATGTCGGAACGCACAGGCAATCAAAGCCGCCCGCCACCATTTGACCCAGCAGGTCAACAAAGTGCCAGGCGGTGGAGCCAGTGCCGAGGCCGATCCGCATACCGGGTTGCACCTGGGACAATGCCATGCGCGCAGCTTCCCGCTTCAGATCTTCGCTCACCTGCTCACTCCTCCTGTGCCTGCGGTGGTGATGCCGGTCCGGACGGCCTCGTGTCAACCCGAACGGAAAGCCGGCCGGCGCAGTGGTGAACAGCTCTTGGGCATTGCGGATGGCGGCCAATGCGGAATCCGCACAGCACGGCTTGTAAACCCGGCAAAGACGAATAGGTTGTGGTCATGAGCACCTTGGTTCCGTCTGCGCGCCCGCTTGTTGATCGCTATGGGCGTCATATCTCCTATCTGCGAATATCGGTGACGGACCGGTGCGATTTCCGCTGCGTATATTGCATGGCCGAGAACATGAGTTTTCTGCCCAAGCGCGAAATCCTGAGCTTCGAGGAAATCGGCACCATTGCCGCTGCGTTCGTGTCCCGCGGGGTTACCAAGCTGCGGTTGACCGGCGGTGAGCCGCTGGTGCGCCGCGATATTCTCCAACTGGTGCGCAGCCTGGGCGGCCATCTGGGGCATGGACTGGACGAGCTGACCATGACCACCAATGGCAGCCAGCTCCACCGGTTCGCCGCTGACCTCGCCGAGGCCGGCATGCGGCGGATCAATGTTTCCCTTGATACGCTCGACCCCGCACGCTTTGCACAAATCACCCGGCGCGGCCGCCTTGAGGATGTGCTTGCCGGGATCGATGCGGCGCAGGCAGCGGGGCTGCAGATCAAGATCAACATGGTGGCAATGCGGGGCGTCAACGAGGACGAGATCGAGCCCATGATGACCTGGGCGCATGGACGCGGGATGGGGCTCACCCTGATCGAGGGCATGCCGCTGGGCGAAGTGGGGATCGACCGCGTTGACAGCTATCTGCCCTTGCGGGAGCTGCGCGACCGCCTGGCGCAGCGCTGGACGCTCAACAAGCTCGACCAGCGCACCGGTGGACCGGCGCGTTACCTGCGCGTGGCGGAAACCGGCGGGGTGCTGGGCTTCATCACCCCAATGAGCCATAATTTTTGCGAAAGCTGCAACCGGGTGCGCCTGACCGCGACTGGCCAGCTGTTCTTGTGTCTTGGTCAGGAAGATCAGGTGAACCTGCGCGATGCCTTGCGCAATGGAGGCGCAGAGGCGCTGGATACGGCACTCGACCATGCCATGCTGATCAAGCCGAAGGGACATGACTTCGTGATCGACCGGGCGCGGCCCGAGCCGGCCCTTGGGCGGCACATGTCGGTTACTGGCGGCTAGCAGCTCGCTCAGCCAGCTCGACGATTATGCCGTCAGGATCGCGGCAGAACGCCACCCGCTTGAACATGTCCTGGTTGTGCGCGAGGCGCGGGCGCTCGAGAATTTCAATGCCCTCGTCTTCCAATCGCTGCACCACTCGATCGATATCGCTGAAGGCAAAGGTCATGTGGCGCATGCCGGCTTCATGAGGCGGTATGTCGCGCGAGCGCTCGATCGAGGCAACAGGCGCGAAAATCTCCAGCATGCCGCCGCCGGCATCAAGGAACGCGACCTCGCCGGAGGGCTGCGGCTTGCGGAGGTGGAGGCGCAGCTCGAGCAACTCGCAATAAAACCAGATGGTGCGATCCAGGTCGCTCGAGGTCATGCCGACATGCTCAAAGCCGTGCAGCATGATTATTTCTCGTCATCCACGACCAGAGCAAAGTCGAGCGGCAGGGCCGTCGTGTATTTGATCTGCTCCATGGCAAAGGACGAACTCACATCGGTGAGGGCGATCTTGGCGATGAGCTTCTTGTAGAAGGCGTCATAGGCGGCGATATCGGGAACCACTATCCGCAGCAGATAATCGATATCGCCGCTCATGCGGTAGAACTCCACGACCTCGGCGAAATCTTCCACCACCGCCGCAAACTTGCGCAGCCAGCCTTCGCTGTGCTCGTTGGTCTTGACGGAAACAAAGACGGTGACCCCGGCGTTCACCTTGGCGGGATCCAACACGGCAACGCGGCGCTTGATCACGCCTTCTTCTTCCATTTTCTGGATGCGGCGCCAGCAGGGGGTGGTTGAAAGCCCCACTTTGCGGCCGATTTCAGCGACGGGCATGGTCGCGTCCTTCTGCAGCAAGGTCAGTATTTTGCGATCGATCTTGTCCAACGCCATTTCGCCCCCACGAAAACCTATTCCCGCCTGCAGCTTCTAGCCGCCCCAAATTAGGCTGTTAACTGCCACATCCGCACCGCGGCCGCAATAATCTTGCGCCCGCAGCCCTGACGGCCGGTCCGCTCAGAAAAATGGCAACCAGTTCCACATCGGGGCGGGCTGATCCTGGCGGTCCCGCCATTCACGCGGCGGCACAAAGGAGCCCGACCAGATGCCCTTGCCAGCGGCGCGGGCGCCGTTCTGCTCTCGATCATAGTCCCCCGAGGACAGCGCCCAGCCTTGCGCCACCAGAATAGCCCCGAGGTCTTCCCCTCCAACCGTGCAGCGCGCCAGCAGGCGACCATATTGGTCGCGATCTTGCGGCTGGCAGTCGAGATCGCCCGAGCCAAGAAGTTCGGCCATCCGGTCGCGGGCTGCCCGACCGCAGGGCCAGTTCTGGCCCGCACGCACACAGCTCTGGTCCAGTTCGGGCGCATCGAGGCCCAGCAGTCGGATGCGCTCGGCCCCCAGGCGAAAGCTGTCGCCATCGCTGGCTCGTCCAGCGCCGCTCACCGGCGGAGGTGCCGGATCCAGCCACGCCGCAAGCACTGCCACCAGCGCCAGAATGAGCACGGCCCAAAACGAGCCGCGCCGGCCGGCAAAGGGTCGGCTTCGCTTTTGATATCGATTCAGGATTTCACCGCCCGTTAACTACGCCATCGCTACTGTTTGGCTGTGAG
>JAQGKH010000289.1 GCA_028290225.1 Devosia sp.
TAGACTGCGCTTGCCGCCGGGTCAATCCGGGCGAATGGCCGGACAACCCAAGCAGGACAATGAAGTGCGTTTTCACCGGCCCGGATACGGCGTAAAAGCGGCGGGAACGCCTGCGGAGACCGGTATGAACGAACCAGCCCAATTCGATATTCTCGTTATCGGTGGCGGGGTGAATGGCACGGCCATTGCCCGCGACGCGGTGGGCCGCGGCTTTTCGGTGATGCTGGCCGAAATGAACGACCTGGCCTCGGGCACCTCTTCGACTGCCACCAAGCTGGTGCATGGCGGGTTGCGCTATCTGGAACACTACGAGTTCCGTCTGGTGGCCGAGGCGCTGGCAGAGCGCGAAGTGTTGTGGAGCGCCGCGCCCCACATCATCTGGCCTCTGCGCTTCGTTCTGCCCCACCACAAGGGCCTGCGGCCCCGCATGGTGCTGCGCGCTGGGCTGGCCATGTATGACTATATGGGTGGCAGGCGCTTGTTGCCGCCGACCAAGACGCTGGACCTGAGCAAGGATCCGGCCGGCAAGCCGCTCAAGCCGGGCTACAAGACCGGCTTTGAATATTCCGACTGCTGGGTCGATGATGCACGCTTCGTCGTGCTCAATGCCCGCGATGCCGCCGACAAGGGCGCCGTGGTGCAGACCCGCACCAAGGTTTCCAGCGCCCGCCGGGCCGGCGCCGGCTGGATCGCAACGCTGACGGGCGACAATGGCGAGCAAGTCGTCCGCGCCAAGCTGCTGGTCAACGCTGCCGGACCCTGGGTGGACCAGGTACTTGGCAACACCATGGGCAATAACGGCGTGCGCAATGTGCGGCTGGTCAAGGGCAGCCACATCGTCGTGCGCAAGCTCTTCGAGCATGACCGCTGCTATATTTTCCAGAACGCCGATGGCCGCATCATCTTTGCCATTCCCTATGAGCAGGATTTCACGCTGATCGGCACCACGGATCAGGATTACACGGGCGATCCCAAGGACGCCGCCATTTCGGCAGAGGAAACCGACTATCTCTGTCGCGCTGCCAGCGAGTACTTCGCGCTGCCGGTGCTCAAGTCCGACATCGTCTGGACCTATTCGGGCGTGCGCCCGCTCTTTGATGACGGCGCGAGTGCGGCCCAGGAAGCCACGCGCGACTATGTGCTCAAGCTCGATGGCGACGAGGCCAGCGGCGCGGCCCTGAGCGTCTTTGGTGGCAAGCTCACCACCTCGCGGCGGCTGGCGGAATCCGCGCTGGAGAAGATCGAAGGCGTTCTGGGCCAGCGCGGCCCCCGCTGGACCAAGGAAGCCAAGCTGCCGGGCGGCGAGTTCGAGCCCTTGCAGTTTGAATCCGAACTGCGGCGGCTGGCGATGGATTACAGCCGCCTGCCCGCTTCCATGATCCGTCGCCTGATGCGGCTTTACGGCACCAGGGCGCGCGTGCTGCTGGGAAGCAAGACCGACATCGCCGCACTGGGCATCCATTTCGGTGCCGACCTTTATCAGGCCGAGGTCGATTACCTGCTGGCCAACGAATGGGCGGTCAGCGCCACCGATATCCTGTGGCGCCGCACCAAGCTGGGCCTGCATACCGGCCCGGCGGATGCCGCGCGCCTGCAGGCCTATCTGGAACAGCGTCGCTCGGGAGGACAGGCGTGATGACCGACGGGTATGTGCTGGCGATCGATCAGGGCACGACATCGAGCCGGGCGATCGTGTTCGATTCCGGCTGTCGCGTGCATGGGGTAGGCCAGCGGGAGTTCCCCCAGATCTTTCCGCGGGATGGCTGGGTCGAGCATGACCCCGAAGCCATCTGGGCCAGCGTGATCCATTCGGTGCACCAGGCGCTGGCGGCCGCTGACATCGACGCGGCGGCACTGGCCGGTATCGGCATCACCAACCAGCGCGAAACCGTGGTGTGCTGGGAGCGTGACAGCGGCAAGCCCATCGGCAATGCCATTGTCTGGCAGGATCGCCGCACGGCAGCGGTTTGCGCGCAGCTGCGCCGCGATGGCGCCGAGGCATTGGTGAGCGAGCGCACCGGCCTGCTGCTCGACCCCTACTTCTCCGGCACCAAGATTGGCTGGCTGCTGGATGAGGTGCCAGGCGCGCGTGAACGGGCCGAGCGTGGCGAGGTGCTGTTCGGCACGGTCGACAGTTTCCTGATCTGGCGGCTGACTGGCGGCCGCGTTCACGCCACGGACGCGACCAATGCCGCGCGCACGCTGCTGTTCGACATCACCCGCAACCAGTGGGATCCGGAGTTGCTGGCGCTGTTCGGTGTCCCCCGGGCCATGCTGCCCGAGGTCAAGGATTGCGCCGCCGATTTCGGCACGACCGACCCGGCGCTGTTCGGCGCGGCCATACCCATCCTGGGGGTAGCCGGCGACCAGCATGCGGCCACCATCGGGCAGGCCTGTTTTACGCCGGGCATGCTCAAATCCACCTATGGCACCGGCTGCTTTGCCCTGCTCAATACCGGCAGCGAACTGGTACGCTCGAATAATCGCCTGCTCTCCACCCTCGCCTATCGGCTGGATGGTAAATCCACCTATGCGCTGGAAGGCTCGATCTTTGTGGCTGGCGCTGCGGTGCAATGGATTCGCGATGGTTTAAAGCTCGTCACCCATGCCAGCCAAACTGGCCCGCTGGCCGA
Source organism: Devosia sp. (assembly GCA_028290225.1). Lineage (GTDB taxonomy): Bacteria > Pseudomonadota > Alphaproteobacteria > Rhizobiales > Devosiaceae > Devosia. Next base: position 2,634 of record JAQGKH010000289.1, read on the forward strand.
AGCGGCCGACCCCAGCCAGAATGTCTACATGGT
>JAQGKH010000315.1 GCA_028290225.1 Devosia sp.
GCGAGCATCTTTTGCGCATCAGCCCAAAGCTGGCGGGCAGCTTCGCCCTGGCGCTCGTCCTGCAGGATCGCGGGGTAGCGGCCCTTGAGCTCCCAGGTCTGGAAGAACGGGGTCCAGTCGATGTAACGCGCCAGTTCGGCAAGGTCCCAATCGGCAAAGACGCGGGTGCCAAGGAAGCTTGGGCGCGGGGGCGTGTAGCTGGACCAATCGGGCTGAAAGCGGTTGGCGCGGGCCTTGTCGAGCGAGAGGCGCTGCTTTTCGGATTCGGCACGTTCATGGGCCGCGGCGGCCTTGGCGTATTCGGCGCGGATATCGGCGATGAACGCGACCTTGCTGTCGGGCGAGAGCAGATTGCCGACGACGCCGACGGCGCGGCTGGCGTCGTTGACATGGACGGCCTGGCCGCGTTCGTAGCGCGGGTGGATCTTGACCGCGGTGTGGACGCGGCTGGTGGTGGCGCCCCCGATCAGGAGGGGGATGTCAAAGCCCTCGCGCTCCATTTCGGCGGCGACATGCACCATCTCGTCGAGCGAAGGGGTGATGAGGCCGGACAGGCCGATGATGTCCACCTTCTCGTCGCGGGCCGTCTGCAGGATCTTGGCGGTGGGCACCATGACGCCCAGATCGATGATCTCGTAGTTGTTGCAGGACAAGACGACGCCGACGATGTTCTTGCCGATATCGTGCACATCGCCCTTAACCGTGGCCATCAACACCTTGCCGGCGCTTTTGCGGCCGGTGGCGTTGCCGTCGGCGTTCTTTTCGGCTTCCATATAGGGCAGCAGCAGCGCCACGGCCTGCTTCATCACGCGGGCGGATTTGACCACCTGGGGCAGGAACATCTTGCCCGAGCCGAAGAGGTCGCCAACGATGCTCATGCCGGCCATCAGCGGGCCTTCGATGACATGAAGGGGGCGCGCGGCCGCAAGGCGGGCTTCCTCGGTGTCGGCATCGATATATTCGGTGATGCCATTGACCAGCGCATGGGCGATGCGGTCGGCGACCGGCTTGTCGCGCCAGCTCAGATCCTTGGCCGCGGCTTCCTTGCCGGCGGTGCCGCGATAGCGCTGGGCCAGTGCGAGGAGGCGATCGGTGGCGTCGTCGCGGCGGTTGAGGATCACGTCCTCGCAGGCGTCGCGCAGTTCGCGATCAATGGATTCGTAGACGGCAAGCTGGCCGGCATTGACGATGCCCATGTCCATGCCGTTCTGGATGGCATAATAAAGGAACACGGCGTGCATGGCTTCGCGCACCGGCTCGTTGCCGCGGAACGAGAAGCTCAGATTGGAGATGCCGCCCGAGATGTGGACATGGGGCAGGGTGTCGGTGATCTGCCGGGTGGCCTCGATAAAGGCGACGCCATAGCCGTTGTGCTCCTCGATGCCGGTGGCGACGGCGAAGACATTGGGATCAAAGACGATATCCTCGGGCGGGAAGCCGACCTCCTCGGTGAGCAGCTTGTAGGCGCGCGTACAGATCTCGACCTTGCGCTCGAGCGTGTCGGCCTGACCCTGCTCGTCGAAGGCCATCACCACGACGGCGGCACCATAGGCGCGCACGAGCCGTGCCTGGTGCAGGAAGGACTCGACGCCTTCCTTCATGGAGATCGAATTGACCAGTGCCTTGCCCTGCACGCATTTGAGCCCGGCTTCGATCACCTCCCATTTGGAAGAGTCGATCATCAGCGGGACCTTGGCGATATCGGGTTCGGCGGCGAGCAGGTTGAGGAACTCGATCATCACCGCCTTGGAGTCGATCAGGCCCTCATCCATGTTGATGTCGATCACCTGGGCGCCATTGGCGACCTGATCGCGCGCCACGTCGAGCGCCGCGGTGTAGTCGCCGGCGGTGATCAGCTTGCGAAAGCGCGCCGAGCCGGTGACGTTGGTGCGCTCGCCGACATTGACGAAGGGAATGTCCTTGGTGAGCGTGAACGGCTCAAGGCCGGCCAGGCGCAGCAGGGGCTCGGCGGTGGGAATGGCACGGGGCTGGTGGCCGGCAACGGCCGAGGCGATAGCGCGGATGTGGTCGGGGGTCGAGCCACAGCAGCCGCCGACAATGTTGAGATAACCCGCTTGGGCAAAGCCGGCGATCTGCTCGGCCATGAACTCGGGCGATTCGTCGTATTGCCCAAAGGCGTTGGGCAGGCCCGCATTGGGGTAGGCGCAGATCAGGGTATCGGCGACATCGCTCAATTCGCCCAGATGGGCGCGCATGGCATTGGCCCCGAGGGCGCAATTGAGCCCGATGGTGATGGGATTGGCATGGCGGATCGAATACCAGAATGCGCTTGGCGTTTGTCCTGAAAGGGTGCGGCCGGAAAGATCGGTGATGGTGCCCGAGATCATGATCGGCACGTCGATGCCGCGCTCTTCGAACAGGCGCCGGGCGGCAAAGATGCCAGCCTTGGTGTTGAGCGTATCGGTTATGGTTTCAAACAGGAGAAGGTCGGCCCCGGCATCGACAAGGCCGCGAATGGCTTCGCCATAAGCTTGCACCAGTTCGTCAAAGGTGATGGCGCGGTGACCGGGGCTGTTGACGTCCGTAGACATGGACGAGGTCTTGTTGGTGGGCCCCAGTGCGCCGGCGACGAAGCGGCGGCGACCATCGGCTGCCTCGGCCCGCAAGGCGGCGCGCCGGGCCACCACGACGCCCTGGTAGTTGATGTCGTACACGGCCGATTCGGTGCCGTAATCCGCCTGGGCTACCGAGGTCGCCGAAAAGGTGTTGGTTTCAGCGATATCGGCACCGGCCATGAAATAGGCGAAGTGGATTTCTTCGATTTGATCGGGCTCGGTGAGCACTAGCAGGTCGTTGTTGCCCTGCAGCGGCAAGGTCCAGTCGCGGAAGCGCTCGCCGCGGAAGTTTTCCTCGGAAAGCTTCAATCGCTGGATCATGGTGCCCATAGCGCCGTCCAAGATCAGGATGCGCTCGCGGGCAGCGGCGGTGATCGCCTGGCGAACTTCGCTCCAATCGGGCAGGGCGGGCTGATCTGGCTGTGAAACGGGCTGGGTCATCGCCGTCCTATCTGAAACAAAGGCATAGTCTGATTTCGTGAGACATAAAGATATCTTTATATCACCGCTGCCGCAAGGGCGTGCTTGTTGCCGGCATATAGCGCCAATTCGCATCAAATCGGTGCGCTGCCCATCACAAATCATTCGCCTTAACTTCACCTCAACCAGATTCCCGTTCCTTAGGCGCCAGCAGGCCAGCACCGGGCTAATGTCTGTGCTTCAGCAGCGTGAGTTCATGAGTTCGAGTAAAGTGAAGACCCATCGGCAGTCCGCCTTCCGCGCCCTTGCCCTAGCGGCCCTCATTGCCCCCATGATTGCCGCTTGCGGCGGTGGCGGGCTCGGCGCAACCGTTAAACGCGACGCGTTCACCTCCAAGGAATTCGGCGTGGGCGTTTCCCCCCGCGTCACCAACGATCCCAACCCGCCCAGGGGTGGCGGGCGTTACCAGGTCGGCAAGCCCTATACGGTGCGCGGCAAGGTCTATGTCCCCAAAGAAGACCCCAATTATTCGGCCACGGGCGAAGCCTCCTGGTATGGCTCGGATTTTCATGGCCGACGCACCGCCAATGGCGAAATCTTTTCGGCCAACGCCATCACCGGCGCCCACCCGACCTTGCCGCTGCCATCCTATGTTCGCGTTACCAACCAGGCCAATGGCCGTTCGGTGGTGGTCCGGGTCAATGATCGCGGCCCCTATATGCCGGGCCGGGTGATGGACCTGTCGCACCGGGCGGCGGAAATGCTGGGCTATGTCAACAATGGCCATGCGCAGGTGCAGGTCGATTATGTCGGCCCGGCGCCGCTGGAGGGCGATGACACGCGCACGCTCATGGCCAGCTATTCGGGACCGGTCGATTTCGACACCAGAAATCACAGTCCGGGCGGCAAGAGCCTTTTTGGCATGGTGGGGAGCCTGTTTGCCTACGCAGATACTACCGCCGAAGCGCAGGACCTCAATATCGACACGGCGCATGCCGCTGTGACGGCAATGGCCACCCGTGCTCCGCAATTGCAGGACTGGGTCAATTCGGTGGATGCGGAGGCGCGCAGCATCAAGCTGGGGCTCGGCGTATTCAGCGACAGCGAAAATGCAATTGCCCTGGCGCAGCGATTTGCCCTGCTCGGCGCGGTGGACGAGAACCCGGTGACGGTGAATGGCCGGCCGGCGACGCAGTTGGTGCTGAGCAAGCTCAAGCCCGGCGTGTCGCGTACCGATGCGCTGGACCTTGCGCGAGAACTTGGCCTTAACGACATAGTTCTCTATTAATCGGCAACGGGCTGTTGGCGCCCGGCTCCTTATGGGAGGCTCAAGAGATGGGATTGCCGATCGTGAACCGTTTTCTTCTTTGCCTGGCAGCGCTGCTGGCGCTGTCGGCTCCCGCCCTGGCGCAGGCGAGCTTTGAAACCCAGGCCAAGTTCGCCATCCTGATGGATGAAGAGTCCGGCACGGTGATTTTCCAGAAGGACGCCGACCTGCCCATGGAGCCGGCCAGCATGGCCAAGCTCATGACCGTGGCCGTGGTGTTCAATGAGTTGCGAGCGGGCCGGGTGAACTGGACCGACGAGTTCTTCGTGTCCGAGCATGCCTGGCGCACCGGCGGGGCGTCTTCGGGCGGCTCGACGATGTTTGCCGACCTCAACAGCAAGATCAAGGTCGAGGACCTGGTTCGCTCGGTGATCATCCAATCGGGCAATGACGCGGCCATCGTGCTGGCCGAGGGAATCGCCGGTTCGGAAACCAGCTTTGCCGCGATGATGAACGAGCTGGCGCAAGATATCGGGCTTGAGGGCTCCTATTTCACCAATCCCACCGGGCTGCCGGACCCCGACATGCATGTGACGGCGCGCGACCTAGCCGATCTCGCCCGCTACCTGATCCGTGAATTTCCCGAGAACTACCACCTGTTTTCCGAGCCCGAGATGGAGTGGAACGGCATTCGGCAGCCGAACCGCAATTCGCTGGTGGAAATGGGCATCGGCGTGGACGGCCTGAAAACCGGTCACACCGAAGCGGCCGGCTATGGCTCGGTGATTTCAACCGACGATGGCGGCCGGCGCCTGATCGCGGTCGTGCATGGGTTGACCTCCATGGCGCAGCGGGCCGAGGAAGGGCGCAAGCTGATCACCTGGGGTACGCGGGCCTTTGAGCGGATCGCCGCCTATCCCGAAGGGCGCGTGGTGGCCTATGCCAATGTTTATGGCGGCACCAGCGGCAGCGTTGGCCTGGTGGGCGACGGGGAAGTGGCGCTGTACCTGCCGCGCGGTTCGCGCAAGTGCCTGAGGGGCGAAGTGGTTTATAACGGCCCGCTGATGCCGCCGGTGACTGCGGGCGACCAGGTGGCCGAACTACGCGTGTTCTGCGACAACCAACTGGTGCAAAGCGCGCCCTTGTTTGCTGCCGAATCCGTTGCGGAAGGCGATCTGGTGCGCAAGGCGGCGGATGCCTTCAAACAACTGGCACTTGGCTGGGTTCCAAACTGAGATAGAACGCCTTCATGCTCCAGGCTCCCACTCCCCGGCCGGCTCGCTTCCTGACGCTTGAGGGCGGCGAGGGGGTCGGCAAATCGACACAAGTCAAGCGCCTGCTGGCCAATCTGAGCCGCGTGTCCATTCCGGCGGTGCGCACGCGCGAGCCCGGCGGCACGCCGCGGGCGGAAGCGATCCGTTCCTTTATCCTGCAAGGGCGTTCGGAAAGCTGGGGCCCCGGAGCCGAGGCAATCCTGTTCGCGGCGGCGCGGCACGATCATGTGGCACAACTCATCGCCCCCCATCTGGCGCAAGGCACCTGGGTGATCTCGGATCGCTTCCATGATTCTACCCGTGCCTATCAGGGCTTGACCGGCGGGGTGGAGGACAAGCTGATCGAGGCACTTGAAACGCTGGCGCTGGACGGGCATGTGCCAGACCTGACCATCGTGCTCGACATGGATCCGAAGCGGGCGTTCGAGCGCGTGGCGCACCGGGACGTGGAGGATGGGCTGGCGCAAACCGGCGACCGGTTCGAAAAAGAAGAGCTCGAGTGGCACCGAAGGCTGCGCGAGGCTTTCCTGGCCATTGCTGCGGCCAATCCGGAGCGATGCCTGGTGTTTGCTGCCGACCAGGACCAGGACGCCCTGGAGCAGGCCATCTGGGAGGCGGTGCAGGCGCGGTTTCCCGAACTGCTGGAAGGCACGCAGGCGTGAGCGATCCCGACGCCCTGGATGGCCTGCCACTGCCGGAGCGGCGGCAACGCGCGCTGGGCCATCAGGGGGCGCGCGCCGCAATCCTCGAGCGACTGGCCGCCGGTCGGCTGCCGGGCGGCATTCTGCTGCACGGGCCGCAGGGGATCGGCAAGGCGACGCTGGCTTTTGAGATCGCGGCGTCTATTCTCGCCGCGACGGGCGACGAGGACGAGCACCGCGTTGCCGAGCAGGTGGCGGCGCTGTCGCACCCGAACCTCTTCGTGCTGCGGCGACGGCCTAAGGACAGCAAGGGCTTTTATACCGTGATCCGCGTCGAGGATGTGCGCGAGCTGCGCGACAGCATGCATCGCACGCGGGGGCGGGCAGGGCACCGGGTGGCGATCATCGATCCCATCGACGATGCCAATGCCTCGGCCGCCAATGCGCTGCTCAAGACCCTGGAGGAGCCGCCGGCGGATACGACGTTCCTGCTGATCTCGCATCGACCGGGCCGGCTGCTGCCCACCATCAAGTCGCGCTGCCAGGTGCTGGGGCTGCGACCGCTGGCTGATGGGGATGTGCGGGCGGTGCTGGAGGCAGACAAGCCGGGGCTGGGGACAACCGAGCTGGACCGTGCCGTAGGGTTGGCCGGCGGCCGGCCGCGGCGGGCATTCGAAACGCTGGCGCTGGGCCCCGACTCGGCGCTGGGGGCACTGGGCGCATGGCTCCAAGCCCCGACCCGGCACCCGGCCAGCGTGCATCTGGGCCTTGCCGATGCGCTGGGCGCCGAGCCGCAGGGAGCCGAAATGTCCTTTGCCAAGGAAATGCTCGACAACTGGATGGCCGATGAAGCGCGCAGCGCCGCCAGCGAGCCGGCGAACCGGATGCGGCTTGCCTCGGCAAACGAGCTATGGGACAAGGCCCACGCCCTGCTCGAGGAAGCCGATAGCATCAATCTGGATACCAAACAGACGCTGGTCGTGATCTTCGATGCCATCCGGCGGCACCTTGAGCGGTTCGCCGCCGCCCCGACCGAGTTCTCATGAGCAACAGCTTTTACATCACCACCGCCATCTCCTATCCCAACGGCGCGCCCCATATCGGCCATGCCTATGAGATGATCGCGACCGACGCCATCGCCCGCTGGAAGCGCCTCGAAGGGCGCGAGGTGTATTTCCTCACCGGTACCGACGAGCACGGCATCAAGATGGTGCAAACCGCCGCCGCCCAAGGCGTTCCGGTGCGTGAACTGGCGGACCGCAATTCGGGCGAGTTCCGGCGGCTGGCCCAGGCGCTGGAGCTGTCCAATGACGACTTCATCCGCACCACCGAGCCGCGCCACCATGAGGCCAGCCAGGCCATCTGGAAGCGCATGGCCGAGGGGAGCAATGGCGACATCTTCCAGTCCACCTACAAAGGCTGGTATTCGGTGCGCGACGAGGCGTATTTCGACGAAGCCGAGTTGACGGAAAAGGATGGCAAGCGCTTCGCGCCGTCCGGCGCCGAGGTGAACTGGGTGGAAGAGCCCACCTATTTCTTCCGCCTTTCGGCCTATCAGCAAAAGCTGCTCGACCTTTACGAGGCCAATCCCGATTTTATCGCCCCCAAGGAGCGACGCAACGAGATCATCGCCTTTGTGAAGGGCGGGCTGCAGGACTTGTCGATCTCGCGCACGACCTTTGATTGGGGCATTCCCGTGCCCGATGCGCCCGGGCACGTGATGTATGTCTGGGTCGATGCGCTGACCAACTACATCACCGGGGTCGGCTATCCCGACGAGCAGAGCGAGCTGTTCCAGAAATTCTGGCCCGCCGACCTGCATGTGATCGGCAAGGACATCATCCGCTTCCACACCGTTTATTGGCCCGCCTTCCTGATGAGCGCCGGCCTGCCGGTGCAGCACCGGGTGTTTGCCCATGGCTTCCTGACCGTCGACGGGCAGAAGATGAGCAAATCGCTGGGCAATGTCATCGACCCGTTCCATCTGGTCGAGACCTTCGGTGCCGACGCCCTGCGCTACTTCTTCCTGCGCGAAGTGTCGTTCGGCAATGACGGCGACTACAGCAATGAAAAGCTGGTGAACCGGGTCAATGCCGACCTCGCCAACAATCTGGGCAATCTGGCGCAGCGCTCGCTTTCGATGATCAACAAGAACTGCGAGGGCAGAGTGCCGCAGTTCGGCCATGCCACGGCTGCCGACGAAGCGCTGGAGCGCGAAGTGGGCGAAGCGATCCAGGCCGCGCAAAAGGCCATGGACGAGCAACTGGTGCATGAGGCGACGGGCGCCATCATCGCGGCGCTGAGCTCAGCCAATAATTATTTCGCCGCGCAGGAGCCCTGGGCACTCAAGAAGACTGATCCCGAGCGGATGGCCACCGTGCTGTATCGCACCGCCGACACCGTGCGACGGCTCGCCATTCCGATGCTGGCCTTTGTGCCGGGTTCGGCGGCGCGGCTGCTCGACCAGCTGGCAGTGCCCGAAGCCGATCGTATCCTGCCGCTGGCGCTGGTGCGCGACCGGCTGGTGCCCGGCATGGAACTGCCGGTGCCACAGGGCGTTTTTGCGCGTCTGGAAAAGCCGGCCGAGTAAGATGCTGATCGATAGTCATTGCCATCTCGATTTTGAGGCGTTGTCCGCCGATTTGGACGGGGTTCTGGCGCGCGCCGCGGCCGCCGGCGTGGCCGGCATGGTGACGATATCCACACGTGTGGAAAACTTTTCAACCTATGCCGCGCTTGCGGAACGTTACGAGAACGTCTGGTGCTCCGTCGGCACCCATCCGCATAATGCTCATGAAGAGCTGCATATCACGGCAGATGATCTTATCCGGCTAAGTGCCCATCCGCGCTGCGTTGCCATCGGGGAAGCGGGACTGGATTACTTCTACGACAACGCGCCGCGCGAGGCGCAGGCCAGCGGCTTGCGCCGCCACATCGCGGCGGCCCGATCCACAGGTCTTCCACTGGTTATCCACAGCCGCCAAGCTGACGATGACATGGGAGCGATCCTTGAAGAAGAGGCCGGGCAGGGGGCATTCCCCTTTGTGCTGCATTGCTTCACGGCCGGCCCGGAGCTGGCGCGGCGCGCCCTGGCCCTGGGCGGCTATATATCCTTTTCCGGCATCATCACCTTCAAGAATGCCGAGGAAATCCGGGATGTGGCGCGGATGGTGCCGGCGGATCGCTATCTGGTGGAAACCGACGCGCCATATCTGGCGCCGATTCCGCATCGCGGCCAATCCAACGAGCCGGCGTTCGTCAGGTACACCGCCGAAAAGCTGGCCGAAGTTCGTGGCATCGATCTGCAGACGCTGGGTGCCGAGACAACGGCGAACTTTGCCCGGCTGTTCAGCAAGACCGGGCTGAGCTGAGCCATGGCCGCGGCCGAAAAGCTCATCGCGACGATCCTGGGCTGCGGCTCATCGGGCGGCGTGCCGCGCGTCGGCAATGTGTGGGGCGATTGCGACCCGACCGAGCCGCGCAACCGGCGGCGGCGCTGTGCGCTGCTGATCGAGGGCTGGAGCCAAGGCAGCGCGCAGCCGACCCGCATCTTGATCGATACCGGTCCCGATTTGCGCGAGCAGCTGCTGGATGCCGAGGTGGATCGGCTGGACGCCGTGTTCTACACGCACGAGCATGCCGACCATACGCATGGCATCGACGATCTGCGGGTGCTGGCGCTGCATAATCGGCGGCGGGTCGACGTGTTCTTCACGGCCGAATGCGGGCAGCGCGTCCGCGAGGCGTTCGGGTATTGCTTTGCCACGCCCGAAGGCGGCGATTATCCGCCCATTCTCAATGCCCACGAGATCGCTGCAGGCGAAACACTGACCATAGATGGGCCGGGCGGCAGCATCGCGATCGAGGCGTTCGCGCAAGTGCATGGCAACATAGACTCGCTCGGGTTCCGTGTGGGAGGCTTTGCGTATTCCTGCGACCTGTCGGCGATTCCCGCGCAATCCTTTGCGGCGGTGTCGGAGCTCGAGCTCTGGGTCATCGATGCACTGCGGCCGGCGCCGCATCCCAGCCATCTGAGCCTGCCCGAAACGCTGGAGCTGATTGAGCACTTTGCGCCGCGCGGCGCGGTGCTCACCAATCTTCATATCGATCTCGATTATCGCGCCACCGAGGCCTGTACGCCAGCCAATGTCACGCCGGCCTTGGACGGCATGCGTATCGACATGATGACCGGGGCAGTGCTGAACCGGTGACCTGCTGACGCAGTTGCATAGGGAGCGCGGCCCTACGCGCCCGATCCAGTGCGGGCAGCGGCCTGCTGCAGCTTGGCCCAGTCGAATTCAACGCCGGTGCCGGGTAGTTCCGGG
>JAQGKH010000018.1 GCA_028290225.1 Devosia sp.
AAGGTTGTTCTTGCCTTGGGCGAGCAGTTCGCCCAGCGAGGGGGAGCCAGGGGGCAGGCCGAAGCCGAGGAAATCGAGCGAGGTCAGGGTGGCGACAGAGCCCGAGAGAATAAAGGGCATGAAGGTCAGGGTCGCGACCATGGCGTTGGGCAGCAGGTGGCGGACCATGATGGTCCAGTTGCCAACGCCCAAGGCGCGGGCGGCGGCGATGTATTCGAAATTGCGGCCGCGCAGGAATTCGGCGCGCACGATGCCCACGAGCGACACCCAGGAAAACAGGAGCAGAATCCCCAGCAGCACCCAGAAAGAGGGGGCAATGAAGCTCGAGATGATCAGCAGCAGATAAAGCGCGGGGATCGAGGTCCAGATCTCGATGAAGCGCTGCATCAGCAGGTCGGTCCAGCCGCCGAAATAGCCCTGCACCGCACCGGCGGCGACGCCGATGATGGAGGAGGCGATGGTGAGGACGAGGCCAAAGAGGATGGACAGGCGGAAGCCATAAAGCAGGCGCGCCAGCACGTCGCGGCCGCGATCATCGGTCCCCAGCCAGTGGAAGTTACCGAGATGGCATTCGGGGTCATCGACGCCGAGGGGGTAGCGGGCGCAGTTCTCGGCTTTGGTCATGGTCCAGCTGGGGGCGACGGCGCCGGAATAGGGCAGAAAGCCATCGACGGTGGCGTAGTTGAAGCGAACGGGCGGCCAGAGCGCCCAGCCATTGGCAGCGATTTCATCGGCAATGAAGGGATCGCGGTAATTGGTGACGGCCAGGAAGCCGCCGAACCTGGACTCGGGATAGTCCACGAAGGCCGGCGCCAGAAGTTCGCCCTTGTAGGAGGCGATGATGGGCCGGTCATTGGCGATGAATTCCGAGCCAAGGGTCAGAACGAAGAGGACAAGGAAGAGCCAGAGCGACCAGTAGCCGCGACGGTTGGCGCGGAAATTGGCCAGGCGGCGCTGGTTGAGGGGTGAGAGCCGGCCGTTGCGAGGGGCTTCGAGCACGGCGGCTTGTTGGCTCATCTCGCTCATAGGCCGCGGCTTTCGAAATCGATGCGCGGATCGACCCACATATAGGCGAGGTCGGACAGGAGGCTGATCACAAGGCCAAGCAGCGAGAAGATGTAAAGGGTGGCAAACACCACCGGATAATCGCGGTTGGCGACGGACTGGAAGCCGAGGAGTCCAAGGCCATCGAGCGAGAAGATGGTTTCAATCAGCAACGAGCCGCCAAAGAAGGCGCCGACAAAGGCGCCGGGGAAGCTGGCGATGATCAGCATCATGGCATTGCGAAAGACGTGACGGTAGAGCACCTGGCGCTCGGTGAGGCCCTTGGCGCGGGCGGTTGTGACATATTGCTTGCCGATCTCGTCGAGAAACGAGTTCTTGGTCAAAAGGGTGGTGGTGGCGAAGGCGCCGAGCGCCATGGCGGTGATAGGCAAGACCAGATGCCAGGCATAATCAAGGATCTGGCGCCACCAGGGGAAGTTTTCCCATCCCGGCGAGGTCAGGCCACGCAGCGGAAATGCGGACCAGAAACTACCCCCGGCGAACAGGACGATCAACGCGATGGCGATCAGGAAGCCGGGAATGGCATAGCCGACGATGATGACGGTGGAGGTCCAGACATCAAAGCGCGAGCCATCGCTGATGGCCTTGCGGATCCCTAGGGGAATGGAGATGCCGTAGGAGAGGAGTGTCATCCAGAGCCCGAGCGAGATCGAGACCGGCATTTTCTCGCGGACGAGGTCGATCACCGAGATGTCGCGGAAATAACTCTCGCCGAAATCGAAGCGCAGATAGTTCCACAGCATGGCGCCGAAGCGTTCGAGCGGGGGCTTGTCGAAGCCGAATTGCTGTTCGATGCGCGCAACCAGTTCGGGTGGCAGGCCACGCGAGCCGCGATAAGCGGAATCGGTGTTGCCGTTGTTGGGCTGCGCGGCGAAATCGCCGCCCTCGCTGCCCGTGATGCGCTCGGCAATGGAGCTGTTCTGGCCGCTCAGATTGGCGAGCGCCTGTTCCACCGGGCCACCGGGAGCGAACTGCACAATAACAAATGAGATCGCCATGATCCCGAAAACGGTGGGGATCATCAACAGGAGGCGGCGAAGAATATAGGCGCCCATTCGATCTCCGGAGCCGAGACTGCCCGGGCAACTCGCTGCATTGCCCATGTGCAAATCACCAGCAGGTGAAATGGCTTATCGGACACAGCAACACTTCCGCCGCAAGATGGCAAGAGCCCAACGGCTCACCAGTTACGGCGGGGTTGCCGCTAGAATGGATGACCGGCACAATCGCGGCCAGCAACAAGGAGCCGGCAATGGCATTCGAAACGATAGCCCAGGTCGAAGACCTGTCGATGGCGCGGGTGCTGGTGGTGGCGCTGCGCGCGCACGGCTTTCATCCGCTCGAAGGAGGAGAGGGCGGGCTGCCGGGCGTGCGCGGGTTGTTCGGGCCGCGCGGCGTGCCGGTGCAGGTGCCAGAAGAGGAAGCCCAGGACGCAACCGTTCTGGCCCGCGAGTTGTTGAAGGAGATGCAGGGCCCCTAAAAGGGCCACAAAGTCGGTCTTGGTGCGCCGCAAGTGCGCGATTGTGTCAAGCCGGCGGTTCGGTTTATAAGCCGGATCGAATGTTAACCTTCAGGTAGGCCTTAGGGCAGGAGCGAATCTATGGCGGCTTGGATGCGCGGATCGGTATCGATGGCAGGATTGGCGACACTGGCGCTGGCGTTGGCGGCGTGTTCGCCATCAGCGTCCAACACCGCCAATCTCAACACCATCGGCGCGCCAGCGCAGCTGCAGCCGGTGCAGCCTTCGACGGTGTCGCAGGGCACCTTGCCCGCCTTGGGCGCCAGCGGCACCCCGGCCCCCGGCCTTTCGGGACAGCCAGTGCTGGGCGGCGTGCCCAGCACGCCGGCGCCCGGGCTGGCAGGGACGCCCGGAATGGCGCCGCCCATGGGCAGCACGACGCAGACGGCTTCCAACAGCTCGTTCGTGACGCTTGGCCCCAACGGCGCCGCGCCGGCAACGGGCGGCTTCAGTGCCGGCCCCGAAGGGGTGTGGACGGTGCAGGCCGGATCCACCTCTTGCCGGCTCAACCTGCCGATGACCGCCAAGACGGGGACGAGCTATTACCGCGCTTCGGCGCCGGGTTGCGGCGTGCCCGGCCTTGCTTCGGTCGGTGGCTGGCAGCAGGTCGGCTCGCAGCTGCAGCTTTATGATGAGAACGGCAATATCGCGGCCTTCCTCGCGCCAAGCGGTGGCCGCTATATCGGCACGCTGGGTGGTGGACAAGCCATCTCCATGCAGCGCTGATCGCGCTGCTCTTGCCGGCCCAGCCTAGCCTTTCCAGTCGATCGGACGCCGGACCGGTGAGTGCCGCCTATGCGGCGCTCGCTGCGCGTGGCGCACTTAATCGCGACCCGGCGCAGGAACAAGCGGCGGCGTTGCTGGACACGATCGCGGTGGCGCTGGATGCGGCGCCCAGCGGCGGATTTCTGGCGCGCTGGTTCGACAAGGCCCAGCCGGTCAAAGGGCTTTACCTGCATGGCGAGGTCGGCCGCGGCAAGACCATGCTGATGGACCTGTTTTTCGAGGCGGTGTCCATCCGCGACAAGCGGCGGGTGCATTTCCATGCCTTCATGGACGAGATCCATGCCGCCATTGCGGCATTTCGCAAGCAAGCCAAAGCGCAGGGCGACGATGGCGACCCGGTCGAGGCCGTGGTGCGCCCCATTCTCAAAGGCGGGTTGCGGCTGCTGTGCCTTGATGAATTCCATGTGCATGACATCACCAATGCCATGCTGCTCAACCGCTTGTTCGAAAAGCTGTTCGCGGGCGGGGTGACCCTGGTCGCGACCTCCAATGTGGTGCCAGACCGGCTTTACGAGAACGGGCTCAATCGCGAGCTGTTCACCCCGTTCATTGCGCTGCTCAAGCAGTATGCAACCGTGGCGTCGCTGCAGGCGGAGCAGGATTATCGGCGGCTGAAATTTGCCGGGCAGGCGGTGTTCGCCTTTGGGTCGGGACCGGAGGCAAGTGCCGCGATGGATCGCCTGTGGCTCAGGCTGACGGGCGGCGAGGCGGGGGCGCCGACAACGCTGCACAGCATCGGGCGCGATATTCCGGTGCCGCTGGCGGCCATGGGCGCGGCCCGGTTCGGGTTTGCCGATCTGTGTGAACAGCCGCTGGGCTCGCGCGATTTCGTGCGGATCGCCCAGAGTTTTGATGCGATGATCATCGATGGCGTGCCGCAGATGGACCGCACCAAGAGCGATGCAGCCAAGCGGTTCATCCTGCTGATCGACAATCTATATGACCGCGGCGTCAAGCTGGGGGCGAGCTTTGCCGCGCCGCTGGCGGAACTGGGGCGCGACGAGCGGACCGCGTTTGAATTCGAGCGCACGGTCTCGCGGCTGGTCGAGATGCAGTCAGAGGAATATCTGGGCAAGGCCTTGCGGGACGGGCCTGCGATCGAGCAGGGTTAAGGGGCTTGCCGGGTGGTGCAATGCACCGCGCCTTCCTTGCTGATCGGGCAGGCCCCCTTCGTTCATTGGCAAGGGTGAAAGCCGGCTTTAGACGAAGGGTTCACTTGCCCCTCCACCCCGAGAGGGTTAATAGGTGCGCCAATTCAACGCAGTGGGGATGAGGCTTATGGCGCGCAAGAAGATCGCTCTTATCGGTTCGGGACAGATTGGCGGAACACTGGCCCATCTGGCAGCGCTCAAGGACCTTGGCGACATCGTGCTGTTCGACATCGTGGATGGCGTGCCCCAGGGCAAGGCGCTCGATATTTCCCAATCTGCGCCCGTAGAAGGCTATGACGCCCGCATCACCGGCACGTCGGAATACAAGGACCTGGCTGGCGCCGATGTGGTGATCGTCACCGCTGGCGTGCCGCGCAAGCCCGGCATGAGCCGCGACGACCTGCTCGAGATCAACCTCAAGGTAATGGAGCAGGTGGGCGCGGGCATTGCCAAATACGCGCCGGACGCCTTCGTGATCTGCATCACCAACCCGCTCGACGCCATGGTGTGGGCGCTGCAGAAGTTCTCGGGCCTGCCTACCAACAAGGTGATCGGCATGGCCGGCGTGCTCGACAGCTCGCGCTTCGTGCACTTCATCGCCGATGAGCTCAAGGTTTCGGTGGAAGACATCAACGCCTTCGTGCTGGGCGGGCATGGCGACACCATGGTGCCGCTGGCGCGTTATTCGACGGTGGCGGGCATTCCGCTGACCGATATCGTCAAGATGGGCTGGATGAGCCGCGAAAAGCTCGATGCCATCATCCAGCGCACCCGCGATGGCGGTGCCGAGATCGTCGGGCTGCTCAAGACCGGATCGGCGTTCTACGCCCCGGCGACTTCGGCCATTGCCATGGCCGAGAGCTATCTCAAGGACAAGAAGCGGGTGCTGCCGGCGGCGGCGTTCCTCAATGGCGAATATGGCGTCAAGGGCACCTATGTGGGCGTGCCGGTGGTGATCGGGGCCGGTGGCGCCGAAAAGATTATCGAAATCTCGCTCAACGGCGCCGAGCAGAAGGCGTTCGATAGCTCGGTGGATGCGGTGGAGGGGTTGATCGAGGCCTGCAAGAAGATCGCGCCGAAGCTTTCTTGAACGCGCTGATGTGACTGGAGGGCCACCCCTCCCCCTTGAGGGGAGGGGTTGGGGGAGGGGGTCGTGAGATTCCTGCGCCAAACCCCGCCACCCCCTCCCCAGCCCTCCCCTCAAGGGGGAGGGTGCCAAGGAGCGGATCGTCCGCAGAAGAGACCACCCCAAGGGGACCAAAATGAACATCCATGAACACCAGGCCAAAGAGCTGCTGAAGTCCTACGGTGCGCCGGTGGCGGAAGGCATTGCGATTTTTTCGGCCGATGAAGCGGAAGCTGCGGCCAAGAAGCTGCCGGGGCCGCTTTATGTGGTCAAGTCGCAGATCCATGCGGGCGGGCGCGGCAAGGGCAAGTTCAAGGAACTCGGGCCAGATGCCAAGGGTGGTGTTCGCCTCGCCAGGACCATCGAGGAAGTAGTCGCGTTTTCCAAGGAGATGCTGGGCAATACGCTGGTGACCAAGCAGACCGGCGATGCGGGTAAGCAGGTCAACCGCCTTTATATCGAGGATGGCGCCGATATCGCGCGCGAACTTTACTGCTCGCTGCTGGTGGATCGCAGCACCGGCCGGGTGGCTTTCGTGGTGTCCACCGAAGGCGGCATGGATATCGAGGCGGTGGCTGAGCATACGCCCGAAAAGATCATCTCGGTCTCCATCGAGCCGGAAACGGGTGTAACCGAAGCCGATGTGGCCAAGATTGCCGGCGCCCTGGCGCTGGAGGGCGACGCGAAGGCCGACGCCGCCAGCCTGTTCCCCATTCTCTACAAGGCGTTCGTGGAAACGGATATGAGCCTGCTGGAGGTCAATCCGCTCATCGTAATGACCGACGGGCATCTGCGCGTGCTCGACGCCAAGGTGAGCTTTGACAACAACGCGGCGTTCCGCCACGACGAGCTCAAGCCGCTGCGCGACCTTAGCGAAGAAGACGAAAAAGAAATCGAGGCGTCCAAGTTCGACCTCGCCTATGTGGCGCTGGACGGCAATATCGGCTGCATGGTGAACGGCGCGGGCCTGGCGATGTCCACCATGGACATCATCAAGCTTTATGGCGCCGAGCCGGCGAACTTCCTCGATGTGGGCGGCGGCGCGACCAAGGAAAAGGTCACGGCGGCGTTCAAGATCATCACGGCCGATCCGGCAGTGGAAGGCATTCTGGTCAACATCTTTGGCGGCATCATGCGCTGCGATGTGATCGCCGAGGGCGTGATCGCCGCAGTCAAGGAAGTGGGCCTGCAGGTGCCGCTGGTCGTGCGCCTCGAGGGCACGCGCGTGAAGGAAGGCAAGGAGATCCTCGACAAGTCGGGTCTCAATGTCATTTCCGCCGATGACCTCGACGACGCGGCCCAGAAGATCGTCGCCGCCGTCAAGGCCGCCTAAGCCCCACCTGCCAACAAGAGACCATAACCGATGTCCATTCTCGTCAATAAAGACACCAAGGTCCTCGTGCAGGGGCTGACCGGCAAGACCGGCACTTTCCATACCGAGCAGGCGCTGGCTTATTACGGCACCCAGATGGTTGGCGGCGTCAATCCCAAGAAGGCCGGCGAAACCTGGACCAGCGGGCTCGATGGCTCGGCCTCGCTGCCGGTGTTCGCTTCGGTTGCCGAAGGCAAGGAACGCACCGGGGCCAATGCAACGGTGGTGTATGTGCCGCCTCCGGGCGCGGCAGCCGCAATCGAGGAAGCCATCGACGCCGAAATTCCGCTGATCGTGTGCATCACCGAGGGCATTCCGGTGCTCGACATGGTGCGGGTCAAGGCCAAGCTCGAAAAGAGCAAGTCGCGCCTGCTGGGTCCGAACTGCCCGGGCGTGCTGACGCCCGAAGAATGCAAGATCGGCATCATGCCCGGTTCCATCTTCTCCAAGGGCTCGGTCGGCATTGTTTCGCGCTCCGGCACGCTTACCTATGAGGCGGTGTTCCAGACCACCAATGAAGGGCTGGGACAGAGCACGGCGGTGGGTATTGGCGGCGATCCGGTGAAGGGCACCGAGTTCATCGACATGCTCGAAATGTTCCTCGCGGACGAAGCGACCAAGTCAATCATCATGATCGGCGAAATTGGCGGTTCGGCCGAGGAGGACGCGGCGCAGTTCCTGATCGATGAAGCCAAGCGCGGCCGCAAGAAGCCGATGGCCGGGTTCATCGCCGGCCTGACGGCTCCCAAGGGCCGGACCATGGGCCATGCGGGCGCGGTGATCTCGGGCGGCAAGGGCGGCGCGGAAGACAAGATCGCGGCCATGGAAGCGGCCGGGATCAAGGTTTCGGCCTCGCCGGCACGGATCGGCAAGACGCTGGCCGAAGTGCTCAAGGGCTAACTGGCGGAGGGCTGGGTGAAATGGTGCCACAATGTGGAACCCCACCCGGGCCTTTCCTCTGTGGGGCGGCTCCGCGCGGCTTCAAACCGGGCAAGACGCGAAGGTTAGCCGCGCTTCAGCCATGGTTCAGGACTATATCGGGTGAATCAAAGCCCCAAGCCGCGGCGCTGCAGGGTGCCGCAAGGCTTAACAGGATGCTCACGAAAAGCGGTTAAGGCTTCGTATTCGGATTGCAGGTAAGCCGGGCTGGCCGGCTTGTTGAGAAGGATGGCGGGGCGTGGGCCTCGCGCAAAAAGCGATGACACGACAGGAAAAGAACGACACGTTCTTGCTGACCTCGTTTCTCTACGGGGGCAATGCCGACTATATCGAACAACTGTATTCCCGTTTCAAAGCCGATCCGAACAGCGTCGATGAGACCTGGAAGAGCTTCTTTGGCAAGCTCGAGGACAGCGATGCGGATGCCATAAAAGGCGCCGCCGGCCCGAGCTGGAGCCGGACGGATTGGCCGCAGAGCCCGCAGGGCGAGCTGGTCAGCGCGCTGGACGGCAATTGGGGCGACGTTGCCGCCAAGGTTGAAAAGGCCGTGGCCAAGAAGGCGGAAGCCGCCGGTATTCCGGCGGCCAGCGCCGCTGATGTGGTGCAGGCGACGCGTGACTCG
>JAQGKH010000094.1 GCA_028290225.1 Devosia sp.
TCTCGCTGCCGCGCCGCACGAGGGACGCGTCGCCACGCCCGCCCAGCGCCAGCGTCAGAGCATCCAGCAGGATCGACTTACCAGCGCCCGTCTCGCCCGTGAGCACGGTCATGCCAGCGCCCAATGCCAGATCAAGCTGGTCGATAAGAACTATGTTGCGAACCGAAAGCGCGTTCAGCATTCCCGGAAATCCCAAACTCAACCCAGCCGGCACCCTTGCGCGGCAGTGGCCGGCAAATTTTCGGGGCGCGCCAGCAAACTAGCGCGCCCCGGAACAAACAAGCAACACCTTAGTTGGCTACTTGCGCAACGATGCCATCCAGCTGCCATCGTTCAGCGCGGGCGCCAGGCCCTGCTGGGCCAGTTTCTGGAACGCTTCCTGATACCAGGTGCTGGAGGGATAATTGTGGCCCAGAACCGCCGCAGCCGTCTTGGCTTCGTTGACCAGCCCGAGCAACAGATAGGCTTCGGTCAAACGATAAAGGGCTTCTTCGATGTGGGTCGAGGTCTGGTGCTCCTCCACCACCACTCGGAAGCGGTTGATGGCTGCCGTGTACTGGCCATTGCCCAGATAATAGCGGCCAACCGACATCTCCTTGCCGGCCAACTGGTCATAGCCAACCAGCAGCTTTTCCTTGGCGTCCGCCGCGTATTCGGACTTCGGATAATTGGCGATCAGCAGATTATAGGTGTCGATGGCATCGCGCGACAACTGCTGGTCGCGGGTGATGTCCTTGATCTGCCCGTAATAGGAATTTCCCTTGAGGTACAACACATAAGGGACATCCTTGCCGCTGGGATAAAGGGCGAGGAAACGATCGGCGGCGAGGATTGCATCCTCGTATTCGCCAATCCGGTAATGGGCATAAACCTGCATCAGCTTGGCCTTCTCGGCCAAAGGCGAAGTGGGGTGCTGGCGCTCCAGGCGCTCAAGCTGCTTGACGGCGGTATTGTAGCGCTGGGCATCCATATTATCGAGAGCCTGCTGATACAGCGACTCGGCCGGGATGATCGGCTCTTCCTTGGCCTTGGGTGGGCCGAACAGATTCATGCCCGAGCAGCCCGCCAGCGCCACGACCATCACGCCAACCAAGAGGAACCGGCTCGCCCGGCTGGTGCGACCACCAATAGCAACAACTGTCACGAACTGCCCCGTCCTTACACATACCGCTGCTGCGGCGTAGTTAGCAAATGGATCAAAACTGTGGCGGCGTGTCAGCCACAGGTCTAGCGCACCGAGCGCAGATAATGGTTCACGGCCAACCCGTCCGGCTGATCGTCGAATGCTTCGAACTCCAGCGGAAGCCCTTCGGCACCCACTATCTCATAATTGGCTTCGCTCGAAAAGAGACCGGCCAGGACATGGGCGTTCAAGGCGTGGCCGCCCTTATAAGAGCGGAACCGCCCCCAGATCGGCAGCCCGCCAAGCGACAAGTCGCCGATGGCGTCCAGCAACTTGTGGCGCACGAACTCATCCTCATAACGCAAGCCGCCGGGATTGAGGATCTTGTCGTCATGGACGGTAATCGAGTTGTCGAGGCTCGATCCCAGGGCATAACCGGCCTGCCGCAAGATCTTGGCATCGCGGACAAAGCCGAAGGTACGAGCCCGTGACACGTCGTCGAAATAGCGGCGCGGCGTCCAGTCAAAGATCATGCGCTGACGGCCAATGACCTTGCTATCGAAGTCGATTTCCAGGTCCAGCGCACGCCCGTTATAGGGCTCCAGCGCGGCAAAGGAATCGTTATTGCGCACGGTAACGGCCCGCAGCACCTTGAGGAACTTGCGTTGCGCGGGCTGAATTTCCAGCCCGGCCTGCAGGATCGCCTGTGCGAAGGGAAAGGCGCTGCCATCGAGGATGGGGCATTCGGGCCCATCGAGGGTAATCAGCGCATTGTCGACACCCATCCCCGAAAGGGCCGAGGTGACATGCTCGATCGTTGCCACACTGACGCTGTCGCCCAGGTCAAGTGTGGTGCACAGCGTGGTGCGGGTGATCCGGGAGAAGTGCACCGGGACCGGCTTGGTGGTTCGCCCATCGCTGAGTTCACGGCAAATCAGAAAGCCGCTATCGACCGGAGCGGGTCCCAAGGTCAGCGTCACCGGCTGGGCCCCATGGACCCCGTAGCCGGAAAAGGAAAGGGTCGAGAACAGCGTGCGCTGGCGCGTGGTCAATTTATTCATATTCGGGATCACTCCACCCCAGCGGGGCCGCCGGAACTGTTAGCCAAAAAAAACTCGGTGCGGAAGCCGCACCGAGTGATGTTCGAGTCCCCGGACAAGGGAGCGTCAACCGTGCTTGCGCAGGAATGCAGGAATCTCCAGATGCTCTTTCTGCGGCGCTGCAGCGGGCTGCCGGCCATGCGCATCAAGTCCGCCACGGGCGCCTTCTGCGGCAGGCGGAACGCGCGAAGCCCTTGCGCCGCCTGCTTCAATGGCGCTGCGAGCCGCAGCATCGTCGGCAGCGGAATAGGTGGTTTCATCGCGACCGCCTTCAGCGGTTTGCCCCAGGCTCAGGCCGACATTGGAGGCCAGACGCTTGAACAAGGCACGCGCATTGCGCGGTTCGGCATCATGCCTTTCCTGCGGCTCCTGTGACCGGCGCGCAACAACCGGCAACTCCTCAGTGCGAGCCATGCGGCGCTGCCCTTCCGGGCGAGCGGCGTGCGAGGGCACGTAAACGCTTGGCACTGGCGATTCTTCGGGCGCAGCCGGCTCGTCCATTTCGCCCATGGCTTCGGCCTCAGGGATATAAGGCTCGACCAGGATGCCATCATCGTCATGGCCATGATAGCCGGCGGCAGCGGGCGTTTCGTGAGAGATCGCCTCGGCAACGGCAGCCTCGACCTGGTGCGCAATCTCCTGTTGCACGGACACCTGGCCCGTACGTTCAGCCGCAACGCGGTTCGGCTCAACCGGCACGTGACGCTTCACCGAAAGCGGGGTGCGCGAAGCATGTGGCTTTGCCGGCTCCAGGGCCTGCACCATGGTCGCGTCCGTACCCGTCGCCACCACGGACACGCGGATCGTGCCGGTCAGGCTCGGATCATAGGTCGCGCCAAGAATGATATTGGCATCGGCGTCCACTTCCTCGCGGATGCGGCTGGCCGCCTCGTCCACTTCATAGAGGGTCAGGTCGGGACCGCCGGTGATCGAGATGAGGAGGCCACGCGCACCCTGCATGGACACGTCGTCCAGCAGCGGGTTGGCAATGGCGGCTTCCGCGGCATGGCGAGCACGGTCTTCACCCGAAGCCTCGCCGGTGCCCATCATCGCCTTGCCCATGCCGCGCATCACGGCGCGCACGTCGGCGAAGTCGAGGTTGATGAGGCCTTCCTTGACCATCAGGTCGGTGATGCAGGCGACGCCAGAGAACAGCACCTGGTCGGCCATCGCAAACGCGTCGGCAAAAGTGGTCTTCTCGTTGGCAACGCGGAACAGGTTCTGATTGGGGATGACGATCAGCGTATCGACATGGCGGTGCAACTCGTCGATGCCGTCCTCAGCCAGCCGGGCCCGGCGATTGCCTTCGAACGAGAATGGCTTGGTCACCACGCCAACGGTCAGGATGCCCTGCTCGCGCGCGGCACGGGCCACGACGGGAGCCGCGCCGGTGCCGGTGCCGCCACCCATGCCCGCGGTAATGAACACCATGTGCGAGCCCGAGAGGTGATCGTTGATCTCGTCCCAGCTTTCCTCGGCTGCGGCGCGACCAACCTCAGGGTGCGAGCCGGCGCCCAGGCCTTCGGTAACGCCAACACCCAATTGGATGATGCGCTGGGCCTTGGAAAGGGCAAGCGCCTGAGCGTCCGTGTTGGCGACGACGAAGTCGACGCCATCGAGCCCAGACTCGATCATGTTGTTGACGGCGTTGCCGCCGGCACCACCACAACCGAATACGGTGATGCGGGGCTTGAGTTCCTGGATGTCTGGGATCGTGAGGTTGATGGTCATTAGGGGCCCCATAGTGGCTTGGTTGGTAAAGATTTACCTCCCAATTCGTTAACCGGCTCCTAACAACTGTCCCAATGCCGTTAACCTTCGTGCAAATTGCGACATTCGCGCCGGCTCGTTAACGATACGGCAAGGCTGCGCCCTGGTGCGCTCGACCAAAGCCGACTGGTTGATCGGGCAATATGACGAGCGTCCGGACGTGCCGAAACTCCGCTCGGCCTGGGGCCAGCGGTTGCGACATGGGGCAAGGATCGCCTCGGTGCCGGTCGTCCGGCGGTTAGTTAAAATGAAGCAAGCCTTGCCCCATGCTATCCCGGAGACTCTGTGGGAGGACCGTCCTCGGCTTCAGCCCGTGCCGACAGAATGAAGCGCGAAGCGCTTCCGACCCGGGGGCTCAGATCGGGTCACAGATCATCCTTGAACCACAGGGCATGGAGCGACCCCCATGCCATCCGGCATTCCCAGGCCGACCGTTCGTCGCGACCGCGCAGTTGCGCCTGGAAACAGGGACACAATAGCCCCCGTTTTCGAAGGCGGGGATAACCGGCGACAAGGGCAAGCTGCCGGTGGCCGCCTAGAAGCTCGTTTTCAGCCATTGCCCGACCCGGGCGAAATAGCCGTCAGTCCCGGTCAGTTTATTGGCACCACGCGGCTCGGCATATTCCTGCGAGCACACCTGCGGGTAAACCAGCATGCCGCCAACAGTGGCGAAAGCCGCGCCCCTCGCCATTTCCGGCAAGCCGGCAATGCCCATGGGCCGGCCATTGCGGACATTGCGCGCCAGCACCCGCCGCGCCACTTCGGGCAGGCCCGTCATCTCGCTGGCCCCTCCGGTCATGACGAAACGCCGCCCGCACAGATCCATCATGCCGGTCGCCTGCATGCGATCCCGGATGGCGGTCAGGATTTCCTCGATTCGCGGTCGCATGATCCGCGTCAGCACCGAGCGGGCCACCTGCCCCGGCGCCTCGTCATGGCTGGCACCGACCGGCTGGATGGGGATCAGGTCGCGCTCATCAGCCTGCCCGGGCAACACCGAGCCATACAGCGTCTTGAGCCGTTCGGCATCGGCGACGCTCACCGACAATTGCCGCGCGATGTCGAGGGTCAGATGGTGCCCGCCAATGGCGATGGCATCGGCGTAGCACAGATGGCCTTCGTTGAAGACGGAAACGGTCGTGGTCGCACCGCCGAAATCGAGACAGGCAACACCCAGCTGCGCTTCGTCATCGACCAAGGTTGCAAGGCCCGATGCATAGGGCGTGGCTACCAGCGCCTCGATCTGCAGGTGGCAGCGATGCAGCACCAGTTCGAGATTGCGCATGGCGAGGGTTTCCGAGCTCACCACGGCGACATCGACGCCGAGCTTGTCGCCCACCATGCCCTTGGGATCCTGGATGCCCTTCTGGCCATCCAGCGAATAGCCGATTGGCAAGGCATGGATGATGGAGCGTTCGGGCCGGACGGAGCGCTCATTGACCGCGCGCAGCACGCGCTGCAGGTCGGCCTTTTCGACCTCCTGCCCATCCAGCGACACGGCGGCCGAGAAGGTTTCCGAGCCAAGCCGGCCGGCGGTGACATTGACGAGCACCGATTCCAGCGTCAGCCCGGCTGCCCGCTCGGCCATGCCGACCACCGAACGAATGGCCTGCTCGGCCTTTTCGATATCGGTGACCACGCCGCTCTTCACCCCGGAAGACGGCCCATAGCCAAAGCCGATCACCTCGGCCTTGTGCGAGCGCCCCCGGAGCGACTTGCCTTCGGGTCGCGGCGACAGGCGCGCGATCACGCAGCAGATCTTGGTGGACCCGATATCAAGCACGGCCACCAGGGTCGTGCGCCCGGGCTGCAGGGGACGAAGCCGCGACGTCATGGCATCGGTCATCATTGTTCTTTGGTTTCTTCTGGAATGGTCTCGGCGGGCCGCACCGCCACAAGGCTTTCAACCCGCAGATCGATCACGGTAACATCGCGATCGAGCAACTGGTACTCGCTCTGGTACATGTCCAGCTTGCGCAGCGACTGGGCCACGCCCAGTTCGGGCAGTTGCACGCGCAAACCCGTGTCGTAGATCATGTCCCAGCGGCGGTCGGCGATGCGCGACAGGGCCACGAGGCCCTTTTCCAGCACCGGATATTGCTGGAGCGCCCGGATCATTACCAAGGCATCATCGGCCGCGCCGTCACCCACCACCAGCGGCAGGTCGCCATAAGCGCCGCCATCCTCGCCGATCTGCTCGCCCTGCCCATCCACCACGAAGGTCACGCCATCGACGCGCCAGCGCGCCACCGGCACCTTTTCGGTGATGGTGACGACGATATCCCCGGGCAGACCCTTGCGCACGCTGACGGTATCCACCGATGGCAGTTCGGCGATGCGCTGCCGGGCGGCTTCCACGTCAAAGCCCATGGTCGAGGTATGCGGTTCGACGCCAAGGGCATCGAAAATATCCTGCTCGCGGGTGAGCGACTGGCCCGTGATCGAGATTTCTCCGATGGCAAAGCCGGCGGAAGCGAACTGGCTCTGGGCCAGCGCCATCAAGCCGGCTAAACCCTGGCCGATCGGCTCCCGGGCCTGGATCAACCCGCCTCCAACCGCCAGCAAAGCCATGATGCCGCCGGCGCGGATCACTCCGACGCGGTGCAGCACCCAGGCGCGGCCGAGCAGGTTGGCCAGCTTGCGCCCGGGCGGGCGGATGCGAACAGGCAGCTGGCGCGGCTCAATCACCCGCGCGCCGGCGAAAAACGCCTCGCTTTTTACCTGTTGCAACTCGCGTCCTCCACCATCCAGGTGACCAGTTCCTCGAAGGAGTGCCCGGCGTGAGCCGCTTGTTCGGGCACCAACGAAGTTTCCGTCATCCCCGGCTGGGTATTGATTTCCAGGCAGACCAGTTCACCGTCTTCGCCCGCCTTGTCGTTGAAGCGGAAGTCGCTGCGAGTGACCCCGCGACACCCCAGCGCGGCATGGGCGAGCAGGCTCATCTTCTGCACTTTGTCGTAAATATTTGGTTGCAGTGGTGCCGGAATCAGGTGGTTTGAACCACCCTTGGCGTATTTCGCCTCGTAGTTGTAGAAGCTGAGATCGGTGACGATCTCGGTGACGCCAAGCGCCACATCGCCCATCACGGCGCAGGTCAGCTCACGACCCGGAATATAGCGTTCCACCATCACCATCTCGCCGCCATTCCAGTCTTCCCGCAGGATTTCCTGCGGCGGGTGGCTGGTGCCCGCCTTGACGATGAACACCCCGAAGCTGGAGCCATCGGCAATCGGCTTGATGACATAGGGCGGCGCCATCACATGGGCAGCAGCAGCTTCCGTGCGGGTGACGATCACATGGTCGGTCACCGGCACGCCGGCGGCCTTGAACATGATCTTGCTCTGGTGCTTGTCCATGGCAAGGGCCGAGGCGAGCACGCCCGAATGGGTGTACGGCAACTGCAACAGCTCCAGCACGCCCTGCACCATCCCGCTTTCCCCGAAGGGGCCATGCAGCGCATTGAAGGCGACGTCGGGCGCCAGCGCTGCGAGCACGCTGGCAACATCGCGTTGCACATCCACTTCCGTGACCATGTACCCGGCCCGCCGCAACGCCGCAGCGCAGGCCGCCCCGGAACTCAACGACACCGGACGCTCATTGGACCAGCCGCCCATGAGGACGGCAACGTGCTTAGCCATTGGCATGCTCCGACTGCAGCTGGATTGTGAGGCAAGACGCGGGAATGCGGCGGTTCACTGGGGATCCTCCCCGATCAGCGCGCCCAGTTCCGCCGGCAAGGCAGCCGCCCACTGGGTGATATTGCCGGCGCCAAGGCACACGACATAATCGCCATCGGCAGCGCGGCTGGCGAGCAGTGGCGCCAGCGCCTCGGCCCGGTCGATCACCCGCGCGTCACGGTGCCCGCGGGCCCGGATGCGGTTGACCAGCTCGTCATGGGTAACGCCGGGGATGGGCTGCTCGCCAGCGGCATAAACGGGCGCGACGATCACCGTATCGGCGTCGTTGAAGCAGGCGGAAAAATCATCGAACAGATCATGGAGCCGCGAATACCGGTGTGGCTGCACCACGGCGATCACATCGCGCTTGGTGGATTGGCGCGCCGCCCGCAGCACCGAAGCGATCTCGACGGGATGGTGGCCGTAATCGTCGATCACGGTAATGCCGCCCACAACACCCGTCTTGGTGAAGCGCCGCTTGACACCCGAAAAGCCCTTGAGCCCCTTGCGGATGGCTTCGGCGGGAACATGGAGCTGGTCCGCCACGGCGATGGCCGCCGTCGCATTGAGGGCGTTGTGTTCGCCCGGCATGGGGAGTTCCAGCCCATCGATGCGCAACTGCGTCAGCCGGATGCGGTCACGGATCTCCACGGAGAACTTGCTGACGCCGTTTTCGGTGACCAGGTCAACGAGGCGCACATCGGCCTGCGGATTGGTGCCATAGGTGATGACGCGACGGTCTCGGATCTCGCCCACCAGCGCCTGCACCTCGGGGTGATCGAGGCACATCACCGCAAAGCCGTAAAAGGGCACGTTCTCGACGAAGTTGTGGAAGGCGCGCTTGACGCCCTCGAAGTCGTGATAGTGATCGAGATGCTCGGGATCGATATTGGTGACGACCACAACATCGGCCGGCAGCTTGACGAAGGTGCCGTCGCTTTCGTCGGCCTCCACCACCATCCACTCGCCCGCGCCCAGCCTGGCATTGGTGCCATAGGCATTGATGATGCCGCCATTGATCACGGTCGGGTCGAGCTCGCCGGCATCCAGCAGCGTCGCCACCAGGGTCGTGGTCGTAGTCTTGCCATGAGTGCCCCCGATGGCAATGGCATTCTTGAACCGCATGATCTCGGCCAGCATTTCGGCGCGGCGAACCACCGGCAAGGCCCGGGCCCGGGCGGCGAGCAGCTCGGGATTGTCCTTCTTGATGGCCGAGGAGACCACCACCACCGCGGCTTCTCCGAGGTTCTCGGCGCGCTGCCCGATTTCGATGCGGATGCCCATATCGCGCAAGCGCTGCACATTGGGGTTGGCGGCTGCGTCCGAGCCCTGCACGGCATAGCCCTGATTGTGCAGGATTTCGGCGATGCCGCTCATGCCGATACCGCCGATCCCGACAAAGTGGACCGGCCCGATATTGCGCGGCATTTTCATGGTGTGTGTTCCAATTCCTGAAAGTCTTTTCCGGCCAGCATCTCGGCCAGATCAGCAAGTTTTTCCACCGCGCGTGGGGCACCCAGCGCCTTGGCTCGGGCTGCGGCGGTGGCAAGACCCTGTGGGTCGTTCAACAAGCCCTGCAATCGCGTGGCAAGCGATTGCGGTGACAGCGTGGCCTGCTCGGCCACCCACCCGCCGCCGCCAGCTTCCACGGTCAGCGCATTGTTCTTCTGGTCGGCATCGATCGAGCCGGGCAGCGGCACCAAGATTGCCGGCCGTCCCAACACGCAAAGCTCGGCCACGGTGGAAGCGCCAGACCGCCCGATCACCAGATGGGAGGCCGCGATCCGCTCCGGCAGATCCCCAAAAAAGGCTGCCAGTTCCACATTGACCTTGGCCTGGCGGTACACTTCGG
This sequence comes from Devosia sp., assembly GCA_028290225.1. GTDB lineage: Bacteria > Pseudomonadota > Alphaproteobacteria > Rhizobiales > Devosiaceae > Devosia. Next base: position 9,523 of record JAQGKH010000094.1, read on the forward strand.
CCACCCGGTCCAGATCCTCGGCCCGGCATTGCTGCACCACGCGCAAGCGCTGCCGCATCGGCTGGGGAAGTTGGGCTATTGCAGCGGGCACGACGTCCGACAAGGCCTTGGCGCCTTGGCTGCCGCCAAACACCACCAGACGCAGGGGCCCCTCGGCATCGGGAGCAGCATAGGGTTGCTCGGCTACGGCCCGGACGCGGTCACGCACGGGATTACCGGTCAGCGTCGTTTCGATCTTCAGGCCATCGGCATATCTGGTGCTGGCAAAGCTCAGGGCCAGCCGGTCGGCAAACCGGCCCAGCGCCCGGTTGGCACGTCCCATCACGGCGTTCTGCTCATGCAAAATCCCCGGAATGCCGAGCAGGCTCGCCGCCACAAAGGGCGGAAAGGTGGGATAGCCGCCAAACCCCACCACTGCATCGGGCTGGCTGCGGCGCAGCTTGCCCAAGGCGACCGCGACGCCCGAAGCGATCTTGACGCCCGCAAAAGCGAACTTCAGTGGGTTGCCGGTCGAGGGTGTGGCAGAGGGCACGATGTGGATTTCGCGGGCCGGAAACTCGCCGCCATAGCTCTCGACCCGATGATCGGTCATCAGTTCGATCTGGTGCCCGCGCCGACGCAATTCCTGCGCCAGGGCCATCGCCGGAAACAGGTGGCCGCCGGTACCACCGGCCATCAACATGAACTTTTTCATTCTGCGGGCACCAATGCGCTGCGGTAGCTCGGCAGCCCGGTGGCCAGGCGCTCCTCGGGCTTGGTGCGGGTAAAGGCCAGCATCAACCCCATGCCAAAGGCGATGGCGATCATCGAGGTGCCGCCATAGGACACGAACGGCAGCGTCATGCCCTTGGGCGGAATGAGATTGAGGTTCACCGCCAGATTAATGCTCGAGTGCAGCCCAAACTGGATCGCCAGCGTCGACGCCGCGAGGCGCGGGAACAGGCTCGATTGATGCTGCGCGCCCATCAGCGCCCGGACGACGATGAAGCCGATCAAGCTCACC
>JAQGKH010000102.1 GCA_028290225.1 Devosia sp.
AGTGAGCGTCCGACAATGGCGCATCGCCAGGGCTAAGCTGAAGCTAGACCTTTTTGAGAAGCGCTTTGGGGTGTTTATGGATGCCCGCCGCGTAATATCTGAGCTAGGTCAAACAGGGAAAGTCGAAGACGACGGTCTCCCAAATGAGATAATAGCTCGTGGCCGTTTCCTATTTGGACCAGAAGTTCTTGAGCTTCTCAGCGAGCTTCACAGCTTAAACACCGCATATGTTCTCGGCGAAGGCAGGGTGACTGAAGCTAACCGTCTGCTAGACCGCATCACGGAGGCAATGGATCCCTACCTTGATGCGAGGGATAAAACGTAGTCTCTGGAGCCCTGTTAGTGAGCTTTTAGCTGCGTCTTCACAGCAACTCAGCAATCTTCCGCCGCAGCCACTCCTCCGGCGAGATGCCTTCCTTTTGTGCCCGGTAGTTCATCTAGGTGCGTTGCAGGTTGGCCAGCGGCACTTGGCACCAAGCTTCGCCGGTGCCCGGTCCCACAGATCACCGCTGTAAGCCCACCGGTGAGGGCAGGCTCTTGAGAGCTCGCGCCATTCGGTATTGCGTCGTTGGCGGGGGGCGGTCATTTGGTGCCAGTAAAATCCTGGTCGAAAGTCCAGGTGCCTGGGTGTGCTCAACTGCGGCGTCAAGATCGGCAGTCCATCGCTTCCAATGAGAGTGGCAGCTTTGCGCCCGGTTCTTCAGGGCACCTCAGCGATTTGTTAAAAGCGGCCGTTCCGCGCCACGGCCCAACCATGCCCGTGACGGGCTGGAAGGCGGTCAGCCAGCCTTTAGCTGAGAACAACGAAAAAGCGGACATGCTCAAGCGGGCGGAGGTCTTGGGCGTTTCCCGCTTGAAGCACAAAATCACGGAGTGAGGGTCGTTGGTCCATCAAGACGCATCATCGATGTGGCTTCGCTGCCCTCTGCAGCGCTTCGAAGGTGACGAAGCGGCGGCCGTGAAGCGCTGCGATGTCGCCGCCCGCCGGCTCGAAAGACTGCTTGGCTCGCGTCATGGCGGACATGGCGTGCTGCATCGTTGCGTAGTGGCCGGCGGCCATCGCGCCAAGGATGGCCGAACCGAGCAGCACGGGTTCCTCGGCTTCGGTGACGATGACTGGAAGACCTGAAATATCGGCCAGGAGTTGCCGCACCAGATCGTCTTGTCCTGCACCACCACTTATGACGATACGGCGGACTGGCGCGCCATGTTGGGCCTGCACTTCCAGAATTTGCCGCAAGCCGTAGCCGATGCCACTCAACCCCGCGACATAGAGCGACACAAGACTGCGCCCGGACTGGTCCATCCCCAGGCCGGCGACGATGGCTCGGGCGTCGGGGTCAGCGAACGGGGCACGGTTGCCGAGAAATTCGGGCACCACATGAACGCCCTCGGCAATCCGGATCGCTTCCGACGCGGTGCCGCCGAGATAAACCGCTTCGCGGGATAGATAGGTGAGAAGCGACAGGCCGGCATCGGTGGCTTTCTTGATGGCCTCGCCCTTGGCCGTGTGCAGGTCCACCAGGCGGTCGATCGCTGCACCGGCGGCCGATTGTCCCCCTTCGTTGAGCCACAGTCCAGGCAGCATAGCGTCGAAGTAAGGACCCCATACGCCGGGCACAAAGGCAGGTTCGGCCGTGGTGGTCATGGTGCACGACGAGGTTCCGAAAACATAGGCCATGGTGTCGAGCGGCTGGCCCATGGCGCCCACCGAGCCAACGCCGCCGGCATGGGCGTCGATGAGCCCGGCAGCCACCGGCGTTCCCGCAGGGAGCCCCATCTCCGCCGCCGCTTGCGCCGTCAGTCCGCCGATCCTGGTGCCAGGGGGCACGACCGTCGTCCCGATGCGGGCAAACCCGTCTTGCGAAAGTTCACTTAGGCCGATGGCTGCGAAATAGCTCTCGTCCCACCGCTTTTCGTGGGCGAGATAGGTCCATTTGCAGGTAACTGTGCAGGATGATCGGGCCAGGTTGCCACTGGCGCGCCAGGTCAGATAATCCGCCAGGTCGAAGAAATGTGCTGCATCCCGAAAAACCGCAGGGCGGCTTTCCTTGAGCCACAGGAGCTTTGGGGTCTGCATTTCTGGCGAGATGGTGCCGCCCACATAGCGCAGGACATCAGGACCAAGCTGGGTGATGCGCTTGGCTTCCTCGACAGCCCGGTGGTCCATCCAAACGATGATATTGCGTTCAGGGTCTTCGGAGGGCCCGACCGGCAGGGGCTCGCCCCCTTTGCCGACCACCACCAGCGAGCATGTTGCGTCCACCCCGATACCGCCGATCGACAGCGGATCGAGATGGCTGGCTGCAACGGCGTCCTTGACCGCGGCGCAGACGGACTGCCAGATATCATTGCCGGATTGCTCGACGATGCCGCCGGCTTCATGAAAGATCGCGATACTGCGCTTGGCCGAGGCCAGCATCTGGCCATTTGCCGTGAACACGCCGGCGCGAGCGCTTCCGGTGCCGACGTCGATGCCGATGAAGTGCTTGCTCTCAGCGGTCATGCCGGTCTCCTAAAGATCGACAGTGGTCGGCAGGATTACGAGGTCCCGCACAGTAACACCCTTGTCGCGCGTCACCATGAACAGCACTGCCTCCGCAACTTCTTTGGGCTGCATCAGGCTGCCATTGGCCAAGGCTTCTTCCATTTTTGCCTGCGGCCAATCCTTGAGCAATGCCGTAACCACCGGACCCGGAGCGACGGCGCCAACGCGAACGCCGTCCTTGGCTACCTGGCGGCGCAGGGTATGCACAAAGGCTTGCACGGCGAACTTGGACGCGGTGTAGATCGGCTCCCATACGACCGGCACCAGTCCGGCGATTGAACTCGTGACCACCACGTCGCCCGATTTTTGCGCGACCAGATGCGGCAAGACCGAGCGAATCGCGCGGAATGTGGCGTTGATGTTGAGATCGAGCATTCGCTCCCACTCATCAGGGTCTCCGTCCACCACCGCTCCGCCGACATAGGAGCCGGCATTGGCGTGAAAGATGTCGAGGCCACCGGCAACCGCAATAATGCTGTCTTTGAGGCCATCCAGTTGCGCCCGGTCCAACAGGTCGGCCTTGACCGCAAAAGCACCCGCGCCGATCTCGGCTACCAGTTCATCGAGCCGTGCAGCATCGCGGTCGATCAGCACCACCTTGGCGCCTGCCGCATGCAGGGTCCGTGCACATTCGAGTCCGATGCCAGAGGCAGCACCCGTCACTGCGGCAACCTTGCCGCTCAGATCCTGGGTCATTTTAAAAGCTCCTAAAGTCAGGCCCGACCATGCGTTACGCGACTGCGACGCGCCAGCGAGTCCACGATGACGGCGATGGCGAGCACGGCGCCGGTGATCATGTAGCGCAGCGAGGACGAGAGGTTGAGAAGGGTCAGCCCGTTCGAGATCGCCTGGATGACGATGATCCCAAGCACCGCTGACCACGCGCTTCCGCGGCCACCAAAGAGGCTAGTGCCCCCGATGACAGCCGCCGCAATTGCGTTGAGATTGACGTCCCCGGTGCCTGCCTGCTGGCTCGATGATGCGAGGCGCGACGCGCCCAGTATCCCGCCGGCTGCGGCAAGGGTCGAGCAGATGACGAAGGCGGAAACGTAGATGCGGTTGACGTTGATGCCGGCGCGGCGTGCCGCCTCGCGATTGCCGCCAACAGCGAACATCGAGCGGCCCCATTTGGTGCGTGTCAGGCCGTAGTTGAGAACCACAGCGATGAGCACGAACAGCGCGAACATCCACGGAATGCCGCGACCAAGGTGCAGATACCAGGCGGCGATGCCCAGGGCGAGGGTCAGGGTCACGGCCTTTGCGATCACGAGACGCATCGCCAGCGGCGCCAGGCCGGCCTCGACGCGGCGCTTGCTGGTGTGCCAGCCCCGCGCCAGCAGGAGCGCCCCAGGCAAGATGGCCAACAGGTAGGATAACCAGGCCGGCATGATCATGATCTGGCCGAAACGAACCAGATCGGATTGAAACGGCAGGTTGATCGAGCCGGTCGAGCCCAGGAGGTAAAGCTGCATGCCAAGAAGGGCGAGAAGGCCCGCAAGCGTTGCCACGAAGCTCGGCATGCCCAGGCGAGTATAAAACACCGCATAAACGAGGCCGACCAGCGCACCCGTCGCCAGCGCGGCAATGATGGCCAGCGGCAAGGGTATGCCGGTGTTGACCCAGAGGACGCCGATAATAGCCGAGGCGAGGCCGCTCATAGAGCCAACCGACAGATCGATTTCACCCAGCATCAACACACAGACGATCCCGAGCGAGATCACGCCGACAGTGGCGCAATCGAACAGCAGGTTGACCAGGTTGTTGGGTGCGAGGAACACAGGATTGAGGGCGGTAAAGACGATCGAAATGATGACGAGCCCGAGGATGACCGGGAGCATGCCAAGGTCGCCGGATCGGATGCGATCGACGAAACCCCGAAGGGCTCCGGCAAAGCTCTCGTCGTTGCGGACGCGGCTGTCGGCGCGGTCCAGGGATGCAGCGCTGATTGGATCGGGATTGGTCATAGTCCGGCTTCCCTGCTGATCGCCTGATCGGATCGTGACTTTTGGCGGCGAGTGACGGAGTTTTCGGCGGCGCCGGTGATGGCGGTCACCAATTCCTGATGAGTGGTTTCGGCAGTGAAGACGCCGTTGTTCCTGCCCAAACGAAGCACGATGATCCTGTCCGCCACCGCTCGCACGTCTTCCATGTTGTGGCTGATGATGATGACGCCCAGCCCCCGGTCGCGCACCCGTTCGATCAGGTTGAGCACCTCGGCGGTCTGGGCGACGCCCAGGGCAGCAGTGGGTTCGTCGAGCATGATGATTTTTGGCTGCAGCAGCAAGGAGCGTGCAATGGCGACGGTCTGGCGTTGACCACCGGAAAGCGAAGCGATGGGCTGGCGCACCGATGGGATGCGCGCCGCGAGCTCACGCAGGAGCGACCAGGCCCGGAGCTCCATGCCGACTTCGTCGAGTTGCCAGGGAGAAAGTTCATGACCGAGAAAGAGGTTAGCGACGACGTCAAGGTTTTCGCACAGGGCAAGGTCCTGGAACACCGTGGCGATCCCAAGCTCCAGCGCCTTTCCAGGACCGCTCAGGATCACCTGCTGGCCCAGATATTCGATGGTGCCGGCGCTGGGCTGAAACACACCGGCCAAGATCTTGACCAGGGTCGACTTGCCGGCGCCGTTGTCGCCGACAAGCGCCACCACTTCGCCGGGGCGGACGTCGAGATCGATATCGGTCAGCGCCGATACCGCGCCGAAATTCTTGGAGATGCCGCGCAGCCTCAGAATTGGCTCGGCCGCCGACGCTTGCATCGATGCGCTCATGATTTGCTTCCTTCCCGATTGGCCCCGCCCATGACGGGCGGGGCCAGGCCTGGGCGACTTATTCGATGCTCAGGGCCGTGCATGCCTCGGCATATTCGCCGGTGCAGACTTCGGCGGCGGTCTGAATGCCCGCGTCGAAGATCTCGGCCTTGATGTTTTCCGCGGTCACCACGGCGGGCGTGAACAGCTGCGATGGGGTCTCGTAGAGCGTGTGCGTTGCTTCGGGCACTTCGCCGTTCATCAAGGATACCGCGACTTCAGCGGCTGCCCGGGCCACGATTTCGGAAGGCTTGGAGATCGTGTTGTACTGATCGCCTGCAATGATCAGTTGCAGTGCCGCGATGGTCGCGTCATTGCCTGAAACCGGCGGCACCGGATCGACACCGGCGGCCTTCAGAGCGGCGATTGTGCCGCCTGCGGTGCCGTCATTGGCGGCCACGACGCCGACGATCTGATCGCCAAAACGGGTGATCTGGCCTGCGACCCATTCCTGGGCTGCCGGGGGTGCCCAGTCCGGGGTGTCGAATTCAGCCAGCGTTTCGTAGCCCGACGCGTCAAGGGCACGATCCACACCGTCGCGGATCAGGCCGGCCGCGGCGTCGGTGGGCGAACCGTTGACCTGCAGCACCCCTGCGCCTGCAGCCACACCGTCTGCCTTGAGCTTGTCGACCAGCGACTGTGCGATGGCGTAACCAATTCCCTCATTGTCGAAGGACACATAGTAGTCCGCCGGCAGATCAGGGATCGGGCGGTCATAGGCGATGACCTTGACGTTCTGGGAGTGGGCGATTTCCACCAGCGCTGCTGCGGCGGCCGAGTCGACTGGATCGAGGACGATGATGGTCGCGCCCTGGGCGATCACAGAATTGAACTGCTGCTGCTGCAGAGCCGCATCTGCATTGGCGTTCTGGTAGATCAGGGTGCAATCGGCACACAGTTCGGTCATCGCGGCCTGGAAGCCGGGCCAGTCTTTCTGCTCGTAGCGGGTCGATGCCTGGTCGGGCATCAAGAATGCCACGGTTGTCGCAGCGGATGCTGCGGCGGCCCCGGCGAGCGAAACCGTCAAGACGGCAGCCGTTCGAATAGCAAGCTTGTTCATCATTTCTCCTCCAAGAAGTCCTCGTTGTCCCGACATCAGTGCCGGGGGTTGGCGCCATCGGCTGGGCAGTGAGCATGCGATGCGGTCAAGACGCAGGGTCTCGGTCCGCTGGTCACTGCTGTCGCTGATGGATTTCGATGCCCGTTCCGGGGCGATGTGCTGGTCCAGGAGCCCTGGTGTTGATGCGGAAGGCAGGTGTCATGCCGCCTCCCCGAAACTTTTGTTCTCCAACAAAAGCCGCCTGAACTGGGTCGGCGTAACGCCACGCAGCGCCAGGAACTGGCGATTGAAATTGGAAACGTTGTTGAAACCGGACGCAAAGCAGACCTCGGTCACCGAGCCAAACTCGGACGACATCAGCAGCTGGCAGGCCAGGGTGACGCGCAAGCGGTTCACGTATTTGGTTAGCGACTGGCCGGTATGGCGCCGGAAGCTGCGGGAAAGCGTGGATGGCGTGACGCCGGCCAGCTTGGCCAGGATTGCTTCGTCCAGAACTTCCGTCAGGTTGTCGTTGATGTAGCTCAGCACCTCGTTGATGCCGGTCGACATGAACCCAGATGGGTCCGGCAGGTAATGCTGGCTGGTAAGGGTCTGGGCGGCGCGATCCTTGTCGAGCTCGGCGATAATGCCCAGGAACAGCGCGATCCGGTCGGCTCCCGAGGCATGAACCAGTTTTCCCATGGCATCGAAAATGCGCGATGAGATTTCGGCACTGAAAAGCACCCCGGCGCGGCTACGCTCGAACAGGTGGCGCGTATTGGCCAGTTCGGGAAAGCAGTTGATGGTCCGGGTAATGAATTCTTCAGTGAATTGCATCACCCGGCTCCGCAGCGGAACCCTGGCACCGTCCGCCACTTCACTGATCCAGTTGTGCGGCAGGTTCGGTCCGACCAGCACCAGATTTCCAGGCGCGAACTGGCCGATGAAATCGCCGATGAAGAACCGGCCGGAGGTGGCACAAACCAGATGCAGCTCATATTCAGGGTGGAAGTGCCAGCGCACCGTATGAAACGGGTAGCCATGCTCCCAGGCCTTGAAAGATTCCTTCTCGCCAATGCGGACGAGTTCGAGATCGGGCTGCACAGCGTCCTCCCATCAACCTTTGGCTCATCGGCCTCAGATATCGGCGTGGGCTGGGTTGGCCCCGGCTTCCACACCTCAGACGCTACTACGGACGAAACCCCGCTGCTACCACGCGGTTGTCATTGATCTGATACTAATTTGTCGTTTGGTCGTCCCTGCTGGCCGTTCTGTATTATCCTCAAGGACGTAGCTTGGATGGCCGAAATGCGGAGATGCGAACGCTTGGTTCTGCCACCTGGGCAACGCCGCCCCTGGTTCCGCGCTGTCCTGGCCTAGCGCGGCATCGCCCACCCACGCCACGGCCAACCCCGAGGTTGGGGCTTGGAGCGCCTATGACGGCGAAACCTTCGCGGCAACTCCCATCGCTACCTGGGCGCGTGGGTAATTGGCCTGGGATGGCTCGACGGTGACGGCGGCACCGGGTTCGGGCGCCTTTATCCGCCGCGGCTAGCGTCCAGCCTTTGCCCAGCAAAGTGGGAGGTGACTCCTCCCTATCGCGGCACGCCCGACAACCGCTCGATAATGGCCAGCTTAAGCATTTCGATATGCTTGATCATCTCGGCCCGGCGGCCTCGCGATCTGCACCGGCCACCGCTTCGAGCAGGCGGCTGTTCTCGTTGACGCTGAAACGCGGCGTTATCGGAGTGCGATAAGCATTTAACCCACTAGCTGAACTGCCCTTGATACAATCAACGGCCCAATCGCATGCGCCGGGTCTTTTGCGCTCGCATTCGCTATAAGCTTCCCAAATCGCGCACTTGGCG
>JAQGKH010000132.1 GCA_028290225.1 Devosia sp.
TCGCAGGAGCGCGAGGGGGGCATCCTGCAGATCAAGGATCTCGTGGCCGGCAAACAGGCCGCCGCCGCCATTACCGACAATGCCGAATGGAAAGCCGCGCGCCCCGGCCAGTTCGAGGTCAAGCGAGCCGACCTCGTTGCCGAGATACAGAAACTCTTGGCGGCACAATGACCCACGCTGTCTATCGCCGCGCCCAACTCGAATCCCTCGTGGAAGCCCAGGGCGCCACCCGCGCCGCGCCACCGCTCCTGCTGCCGGCTGATCCCTATTTCGACCTCGCGGGGGAGGAGTTCGGCCGCCGCTTGCTGCTGACCTCCGGCGCCAATGGTGTCGAGCATTGCCTGCGCCCCGATTTCACGCTTCCCATCGTTGCCGATTACATCGCCAGTGGTTCGCGCCAGCCTGCGGCTTTCTCCTATCTCGGCCCCATCTTTCGGCAGCGCGAGGGCGCTCCGGCGCAGTTCGATCAGGCCGGCCTTGAACTGCTGGCCCATCCCGATGGCGATATAGCGCTGGACCAGGTGCTGACCTTTGCCCGCGCCGCGCTCGACCTGTTTGGCGTACGCCCCCATATTCGCCTGGGTGGGGTTGGCTTGTTTGAAGCACTGCTCGCCCAGGCCGACATGCCCGCGCCATGGCGCCCCCGCATTCGCCACCGCTTCGGCCACACCGAGGCGCTCGGACGCTTGCTGACGCGGCTCGAAGCGGCACCGGACGCCGAGCGCGTGCCGCAACCCGCGCGCGATGCGCTGATCGGCGAAATCACCGAATCCATGGTGGCTGCCGGCCTCAGTCTGTCCGAAGGCCGCACCCCCGCCGAAATTGCCGACCGCTATCTTGAGCAGCAGGCCCTCGATGCCGCCCACGTGCCTGCGGCCACTCTGCAATTGCTGCGCGATTACCTGGCAATTTCCGGCCCGGTGCTGCAGTCCCTGACGCGCCTTGAAGCTTTGGCCGCCCGGCACCGCCTGATGCTCGGCGCGCCCATACGCGCCATTCGCCGCCATCTCGACAATCTGGGTGAAGCCCACGTGACCTTCGACGCCAGCTTCTCGCCCCGGCTCGATTATTATACCGGCATCGTCTTCGAAATGCGCGGCCCCGGCGGCGCCGTGCTGGCTTCGGGCGGACAATATGACCGGCTGCTGGAGCGCCTCGGCGCCACCGCCCCCATCGCCGCTTCTGGCTGCGCCGTGTGGGTCGATCGCCTGGAAGCCGAGGTCAGCCCATGACCGGCCTTACCCTTGCCGTGCCCTCCAAGGGGCGCCTCGAAGAACAAACCCGCGATTGGTTCGCCGGCCGCGGCCTGCAGATCACCCGGCCGGGGGGCGCCCGCTCCTATCTGGGCGCCATTGAAGGTCATCCCGAGATCACGGTCCGTTTTTATCCGGCGGCCGAGATTGCCCGCGAACTGATCCGTGGCACCATCGATCTGGGCGTCACCGGGCTCGACCTGATCCATGAAACCAGCGAAACCGGCCCGCAGGCAGTCAGCACCGTCGCTGAACTCGGCTTTGGCAATGCGGATGTGGTGGTAGCCGTTCCCGATAGCTGGATCGATGTCACCCATTTCCACGACCTGGCTGACGTCGCGTCCGATTTCCGCTCCCGCCACGGTCGCTGGCTGCGCATCGCCACCAAATACATCACCGTCACCCGCCAGCATTTCGCCCGCGCCGGCATTGCCGAATACCGCACGGTGGAAAGTCTGGGTGCCACCGAAGCGGCTCCCGCTTCGGGCGTTGCCGATATCATCGTCGATATCACCAGCACCGGCTCCACCCTTGCCGCCAACGGCCTGCGCATCCTCGAGGATGGCGTCATGCTGCGCAGCCAGGCGTGCCTGTTCTCCTCGCGCGCGGCAGAGTGGCCCCCCGAGCGGCGCAGCATGCTGGCCGATCTGCTCGGGGCTTTGGGGGCGTCGCCAGGCGTCTGACAACGCGCCACCATTGCCAGCCTTCCCCGATTCGCGCACAAGGCGAGGCAATCGCGTGAACCAGGGGAGGGGAGCCCATGCCCGGTGATCTTGAGCTCACCATCCTCATGCCCTGCCTCAACGAGGCCGAAACCCTCGCCACCTGTATCGGCAAGGCGCGTGGCTTTCTCGCCCGCTCCGGCATCGCCGGGGAAGTGCTCGTCGCCGATAACGGCTCCACCGATGGGTCCCAGGCGATTGCCGAGACCAATGGCGCGCGCGTGGTTGCCATTGCCGAACGCGGCTATGGCGCCGCCCTGATGGGCGGTATCGCAGCCGCGCGGGGGCGTTGGGTTGTCATGGGCGATGCCGATGACAGTTATGATTTCGGCAATCTCGCCCCCTTTGCCGCCGAGTTGCGCAACGGCGCCGATCTGGTCGTCGGCAACCGGTTCCGTGGCGGCGTCGCCCCGGGTGCCATGCCTTGGCATCACCGCTATATCGGCAACCCCATCCTGAGCTTTCTGGGCCGCCTGTTTTTCCGCACCCCCATTCGCGATTTCCATTGTGGCCTTCGTGCCTTTTCACGCACGGCCATCATGAACCTGGGGCTGCGCACCACCGGCATGGAATTCGCCTCCGAAATGGTGGTGAAGGCGACCCTCGCCAGGCTCGATATGCGCGAAGTGCCCACCACCCTTCGCCCCGATGGTCGCTCTCGCCCGCCCCATCTGCGCTCCTTTCGCGATGGCTGGCGCCACCTGCGCTTCCTGCTGCTGTTTTCCCCCCGCTGGCTGTTCTTGTATCCGGGCATCGCCTTGCTGCTGCTGGGTCTGTTGAGCGGGGCAGTGCTGTGGCCAGGTCCCCTGCGCCTGGGCACCATTACGCTGGATCTGCACAGTTTCCTTGTCGCGGGGCTGTGCGTCATCGTTGGGCTGCAGTCGATCTCCTTTGCCGTTATCGGCCGGCGCTTTGCTTCGCGCTATGGCTTCATCCCTCGCTCCGCACCCTATGATGCCATGCTCGAAGCCCTGACGCTGGAGCGCATTCTGCTCGCCGCACTGACACTGATGGCTGCCGGCTTTTGCGCCCTCGTCTGGGGTTTTGACCAATGGGCCGACCGCGGCTTTGGCCCGCTTAATCCCAGCCGCACCCTGCGCGCCATGATCCTGGCCATGACGGCGCTGGTATCGGGCTTCCAGTTGATGATGAGCGGCTTCATGTCCTCCATGATCAACATCCCCATCCATGAGCGGCGCGTGGCCGACCTGTTGTCCACCGATCCAGCCGCGCCTCGCCGCCGCCAAACTGACCGGACCTGAACATGCTTGATCCCTTGGTGCTGCTGGCGCTGGCCGGCGCTGGCATGCTGGCCGGCTTTGTTGACGCCATTGCCGGGGGAGGGGGCATGATATCGCTGCCCGCCCTGTTGTCGGCAGGGGTGCCGCCGGTGGCGGCGCTGGCCACCAACAAATTGCAGGGCGTGGTGGGCACGAGCCTTGCCGCGCTCACCTATTGGCGGCGCGGCTTCGTGACAGTCCGCAAGCTCGTGCCCTCCCTGTTTACCACCTATGCCGGCAGCCTTGTGGGCGCTCTGGTGGTCAAGCAGATCGATGTCACCCTGCTCGACATCGCCGTGCCGGCCGCGCTGATCGGCGTCGCGCTGTATTTCCTCTTTGCCCCCAATTTGTCCGACCTCGACCGCTCGCCCCGGCTGCGCTTCGCCCTGTTCGTGCCGCTGATGGGGTTTGTGCTCGGCTTTTATGATGGCGTGTTCGGCCCCGGCACAGGCTCCTTTCTCACCATCGGCTTCGTGCTGTTGTTTGGCCTGGGGATCACCCGCGCCGCGGGCAACACCAAGATCCTCAACCTGACCTCCAACCTTTCGGCCCTGCTCATCTTCATTCTGGCCGGAGACGTGGTCTGGCCGGCGGCGATTGCCATGTCGATCGGGCAGGTGGTCGGGGGCTATGCCGGGGCGCGGATCGGCATCCGCTTTGGCGCCCGCATCATTCGCCCGCTGGTCGTGGTGGTCTCGATTATCCTGGCGCTGCGGCTGTTGATTTTCCGCTGAGCGCTAGTCGCCCGGCTCCAGCCCCGCCGCCCTGCGCAGCGCCGCATTGATGCGCTCCTGCCAGCCCGGCCCATCTTCCTGGAAATGGGCGAGCACCGCGCGGTCGAGCCGGAGGGAAACCATTTCCTTGCCCTCGGGTGGAGTGGCAGGTTTGACCGGTGTCGCTACAGCCGGCTTGCTGTTCGCGCTCTTGAATGCCGCTTCGGCCTGGTCGTAAGCGCTGCCGCGTCGTGGCGTCCGCATGAAATCCTCGTGCATTGGGGTGAGACCAGTCTACCCCCAGATCGCCATAAGAAAAAGGCGCAGTGTTGCCACTGCGCCTTTCCACAAAGTTCGTGACTGGGAAGAAACGAACCTCGAAGTCCTGAGTGGATGGATTAGAAATCCATGCCGCCCATGCCGCCCATGCCGCCGCCGCCGCCACCGCCCATTGAGGGTGCTGCGTCCTTGGGAGCGTCGACGATCAGCGCTTCGGTCGTGATCAGCAGCGAAGCAACCGAAGCTGCGTCCTGCAGAGCCGTGCGAACCACCTTGACCGGATCGATCACGCCAAGCTCGACCAGATCACCATATTCGCCCGTTGCGGCGTTGTAGCCAAAGGTGAGCGAGGCGTTCTCGAGGATCTTGCCGACGACAACCGAGCCTTCGGCACCGGCATTGTTGGCAATGCAACGTGCTGGTTCCTGCAGGGCGCGCTTGACGATGGCGATACCAGCGTCCTGATCGGCATTGGCGCCCTTGACGGTCATGGCGTTCGAAGCGCGCAGCAGCGCAACGCCGCCGCCAGCCACGATGCCTTCTTCAACGGCAGCGCGGGTTGCATTGAGCGCGTCATCGACGCGATCCTTGCGCTCCTTGACTTCAACTTCCGTCGAGCCGCCAACCTTGATCACCGCAACGCCGCCGGCCAGCTTGGCCAGGCGTTCCTGCAGCTTTTCCTTGTCGTAGTCCGAGGTGGTTTCCTCGATCTGCGACTTGATCTGGCCAACCCGGCCCTGGATGTCTTCGGACGTGCCCGAGCCATCGACGATCGTGGTGTTTTCCTTGGTGATCTCGACGCGCTTGGCAGTGCCCAGCATATCGATGGTCACGTTCTCGAGCTTGATGCCGAGATCTTCCGAGATCACCTGGCCACCTGTGAGGATGGCGATGTCTTCCAGCATGGCCTTGCGGCGATCGCCGAACCCGGGAGCCTTGACGGCAGCAACCTTGAGGCCGCCACGCAGACGGTTGACGACGAGGGTCGCAAGAGCCTCCCCTTCAATGTCTTCGGCAATGATCAGCAGTGGACGCTGCGACTGCACAACGGCTTCCAGGATCGGCAGGATTGCCTGGAGGTTGCTCAGCTTCTTCTCGTGCAGCAGGATCAAGGGATCCTCGAGCACGGCGGTCATCTTCTCGGCATTGGTCACGAAGTAGGGCGACAGGTAGCCGCGGTCGAACTGCATGCCTTCCACGACTTCGAGTTCGGTCTCGGCGGTCTTGGCTTCTTCGACGGTGATAACACCCTCGTTGCCGACCTTCTGCATGGCTTCAGCGATCATGTCGCCAATGGCCGATTCGCCGTTGGCCGAAATGGTGCCGACCTGCGCGACTTCCGAAGACGACTTGATCTTGGACGAAGCGGCCTTGAGCGAAGCCACGACTTCTTCAACAGCCAGATCGATACCGCGCTTCAGATCCATCGGGTTGAAGCCGGCGGCAACAGCCTTGACGCCTTCAACAACGATCGCCTGGCCCAGAACGGTGGCGGTGGTGGTGCCGTCGCCGGCAATGTCATTGGTCTTGGACGCAACCGAACGCAGCAGCTGCGCGCCCAGGTTCTCGAACTTGTCTTCCAGCTCGATTTCCTTGGCGACGGTCACGCCGTCCTTGGTGATGCGCGGGGCACCGAACGACTTTTCGATAACGACGTTACGGCCCTTGGGGCCGAGGGTCACCTTGACCGCATTGGCCAGGATGTTGACGCCACGCAGCATCTTGTCGCGGGCGTCCGTAGAGAACTTTACTTCTTTGGCAGCCATGTGAGGCGCTCCTTAAAGTGCAGATAAGGGGAAGGGCAGGGAGACCGATCAGGCCTCGACAATGCCCATGATGTCGGATTCTTTCATGATCAGCAGGTCTTCGCCGTCGACCTTGACCTCGGTGCCGCTCCACTTGCCGAACAGCACGCGATCACCGGCCTTGACGTCGAGCGCCGTGACCTTGCCGCTGTCGTCGCGAGCGCCGGGGCCAACTGCAACAATTACGCCCTCGGAGGGCTTTTCCTTGGCGGTGTCGGGAATGATGATCCCGCCTTTGGTCTTTTCCTCGCTGTCGAGGCGGCGGACGACCACGCGGTCGTGGAGGGGACGGAAGCTCATGATTGCTCCTATAGCATCATCGGGACTGCAATTTCGCAACCTTTAGCACTCACCGAACGGGAGTGCTAACAAGGTGTCGCCGATATAGGCGGAGCCCCGGAGGGAGTCAAGGCCGCCGATGGTGAACCCCATGCGGTGGTGGTGCGTTATCAACCACGACGCCACCCATATGAAGGCAGGAAACCATGACCGTTCAATGTCTTGACAAGGATATCGAGATCCGCCCGGTGGAAGGCCGTGTCCATGTCATTTTCGATGACGCCGAAATCGCCAGCTCGCGCCGGGCACTCGAGGTCCATGAACCCGGCTCCCCTTTGCGCATCTATCTGCCGCGCGAAGACATTCAGCCGGGGATTCTGGAAGCGTCCGATACGCACACCACCTGCCCCTATAAGGGCGAGGCCTCCTACTACACCATCAAGACCCTGACCGCTACGGCCGAGGACGCCGCCTGGTACTACCCGGACCCATGCCCGCTGGTGGAGCCGATCCGGGATCTGGTCGCCTTCTGGGGTGACAAGATCGAATACCGCCGCAGCCCTGTCTGAGCTGTGCGGCTGGGGGCTTTCATCCCCGGGAACCTTGGGGCATAAGGAGCCCATGAACACACAAGCTCAAACCCTCCAGATCCGCCTGCACCTCAAGGGTGGCAACGGCCAGAATGCCAATTGGCAATGGGAATTGCTCGACGCCGCTGGCGCCGTGGTCAAGTCCGGCAGTGCCATGGGCCCTGAGCACAAGGCCTTCGCCACGGCGCGTCAGGCCAAGGAAAAGCTCGAAAAAGCCGCATCCAACTAGCCCTTCGCGAACGAGCCACCAGTGATACCTCAAGGCGGGGACCGCCCGGCTTCTGCTCTGCCTGCCGTGATCAATCCCATGCGCGGCATCGCGCTCAAGATCGCCTCGGTGGTGGTGTTCGTGGTGATGTCCGCCTTGATCAAGGCGGCCGAGAACATCCCTGCGGGTGAACTGGTGTTCTACCGCTCGTTTTTCGCCATTGCCCCGGTGCTGGTTTACCTGGCCTGGCAGCGCAAGCTGCGCGTCGGCCTGCAAACCGCCAATCCCTTTGGCCATGTGCTGCGCGGCTTGATCGGCATCACCTCGATGGCGCTTAGCTTTTACGCGCTCACCGTGCTGCCGCTGCCCGAAGCCATTGCCATTGGCTATGCGGCGCCCTTGGCGGTGGTGGTGCTTGGCGCCCTGCTTCTCAAGGAGCGGGTGCAGCTTTACCGCTGGTCGGCGGTGATCATTGGCCTTGTGGGCGTGGTGATCATGCTGTGGCCGCGCCTCACCGTCCTGAGCGGCGAAACCGCCATGGGCTCGGGCGAAACCCTGGGGGCGCTGGCCGCCCTGCTTGCCGCCATCTGCTCGGCTTTCGCCATGATGCAGGTGCGCCGGCTGGTGCAAACCGAGCGCACCGAAACCATCGTGCTGTATTTCTTCATCACCGGCTCGCTGCTTTCGCTGTTGACCATGCCGTTTGGCTGGGTCTGGCCCTCGCCTGAACAAACCGTGATCCTGGTGCTGGCGGGCATTGCCGGTGGCGTCGCGCAGATCCTGCTGACGGCAAGCTATCGCCATGCCGAAATGTCGGTGATTGCCCCTTTCGAATACACCTCGCTGCTGCTTGGCCTCGGCGTTGGCTTCTTCCTGTTCGGCGATATCCCCACCGTTCCGATGCTGGGCGGCGCCGCCATCGTCATCGCCTCGGGCATCTTCATCATCTTTCGCGAACATCGCCTGGGGCTGGACCGCAGCAAGGCTCGCCAGGCCAACAGCCTTTAAAGCTGTCGGCTGGGCCCGGTGAGCTGCGGACAGGTATTATCACTGCTCGCCTTCGCCGCTGGGCAGGGGACCAGGGCTTCGTCCGCTCGTTTATTGCCCCGATCAAACGCCTAGCTCGCGACATCCATCTCCGCCCAGCCCTGGCGCTTGCGGTAGATGGTGGACGGGCTGATTTCCAGCGCCGCTGCCGCCAGCGAAACATTGCCGCCAAAGCTCGCGATCGCTTCCTCGATGATGCGCTGCTCCTGCTGCCACATCGGCTGCACGCTTGCCCGGCGCTCGGCTGTCCGGCCGGTGCCGGGGCTGCTGTCACCGGGTTCAGCCCCTGCGGCAAGCAGCATGGCAGCGCTGACCTCGCCGCCATTCGCCATCACCGCGATCCGCCGCATCAGGTTCTCGAGCTGCCGCACATTGCCGGGCCACTCCGATCCCCCGAGCACGGCAATCGCTTCAGCCGAAAACCCGGAAAAGTGCTTGCCTGCTTCACGGGCAAAGCCGTGGAGAAAATGGCGGGCCAGCGGCAGCACGTCGCTGGGTCGTTGCCGCAGCGGCGGCAGGTGAATCGGCAGCACATGCAGCCGATAAAACAGCTCCTCGCGCAACCGGCGGGCCGCCATCAATTGCAAGGGGGGCTCCTTGGTGGCGCAGATCACCCGCACATCCAGCGCGGCACGGTCCGGCTCACCCTCGCCCCCGATGCTCCCGCTTTGCAGCAAGTGGAGCAGCTTGCCCTGCAAGGCCGGGTCCAGTTCGCCCACTTCATCCAGGAACAGCGTGCCGCCATCCGCCCGCTCGGCCGCGCCGGGGCAATCGGCGCCTCGCCCGAACAGTTCCCGCTCCAGCGATTCCCGATCCGACGCTGCGCAGTTGACCGCGAGCCATGCTCGGTTCGCCCGCGGCCCGACCCGGTGCAGGGCGCGCGCGCAGGCATCCTTGCCGGTACCGCTTTCCCCGGTAATGAACACCGGGGCCGAGGAGGAAGCGATCCGCACGATCTGCTCGAACACGGCCTGCATGGCTCCCGATCCACCGACAAGGCCCGCCAGATGTGTTGCGGCCGGCGGCGGCTCGGGGTGAACAGCGATTGCCTTGCCATGCCGCTGCGCCAGTTCACCGATCCGCGCCACCAGGCGCGCCCCATCAACTGGCTTGCCCACGCAATCATGGGCGCCCGACCGCATCGCCAGCAGCGTCGCCGAAACCGATCCGCCATTCGACAGGCCGATCACCAGCGCCCCATCGGCAAGCTTGACCAGCCGCGCCATCGCCTCCTCGCGGCCCAGGTCATCGAGACTGTCGAGGTCCGCCAGCACCAGGTCGAAGCGCTCGCGACGCAGCGCATCGGCGCCGGCCTTGGCGCCACTCGCTCGGGCGATTTCCGCTGCCGGCCCGAACTGGGCGCACAGGATCTGTTGCAGGTGTTCAATCGATTGATGGTCACGATCGATCAGCAGCAGCCGCCCGAGCGGTGCCGGGCTTCCCCCAGTGTTTGTCGCCATTGCGGCTTTGCCTTTGATATAATTCGACGCTGCCGCGATTGTTCAGCAACAGGGTAAATATTCCGTTCCAGCCTCCGGGAGGGCAATGCTATGAAGGAAATGCCGAATCCCGGCGTCTCGTGAAAGGTCGCCAGTCGCCGTGCAGGCCTTGGTTTACATCTTCATCGCCCTGTCCGCCGCCGCCATTGGTGTTGCGGCCTATTTCGGGCTGGCGTTCACCCCGGCCCAGGCGCTGCTGAGCGCCCTGGTGTTTGGCTGCATTGCCGTGATCGCACAGGAGCGCCGCCTGCGCGACCGGGCCGAGCGCCGGCTGGAACGGGCGATCGAGGATCTGTCCCGGCTGCTGGCCACCGATGCGCAGGCTGGCGCCGTACTCGGCCAGCGCATCAATGCCATGGCCGATCTGAATGCGGGGCCGCGGCTGGGCGCGGTGGAAGCCGATATTTCCGTGCTCGGCACGGTGATCCGCCAGGTGGCCGAAGCGGTTGCCGATCTCGAGGAGCGCGCGGCCAGGCCGGTGCCGCAGCCGACACCGGCGCCGGCCCGCGCCGCCGCCATGCCTGTGCAGGCCCTGCCGCCCCAGGAAGCAACCATCCCGCTGGAAACGGTGCGCCGGGCCCTCGCTGAAGGCCGCCTGATCTTCCATGCCCAGCCGATCGTCACTCTGCCCCAGCGCCGCCCCACCGGCTTTGATCTGGTGCCTCGCCTGGC
>JAQGKH010000145.1 GCA_028290225.1 Devosia sp.
CTGCAATTGAGGCATCTCGATATCCGAAGCGATATTGAGCCCAAACAGCTTGTAGCGAAAAGGTCCGTTGGCCAAATCATCACTCATTGCACACCTGCCCGGTTCTGCAACCATAGGGACAAGAACAGCGCCCGCCAGATCACGAATAACTCCCCGGCACCCAGGCCCATGGGATTGTCGCGGAGCCGGCCAACGGCTTGCCGCATATGATTCATATGCACATAGGCGCTGACGCCCCATCGGTCAGTGCTCAACGCGTCCAGTTCCTTGCCGTGATGCTTGACCAGCCCCAGCCGCAACTCCGGACCGAAATCGATCTTGTCACGGCGCCACTGCACCTTGGGTGGAAGGATATCCTGCATGGCCCGACGCAGAACACTGCGGGACCAGCCATCGCAAAGGATTTCGCTTGAAGGCAGGGTAAGGGCGTAGCTGACGAGACGGTGGTCGAAGAAGGGGAAGCGCAGTTCGATGCCGGCCAATGTGGAAGCCCGGTCCAAGGCCTCGAAAGCCTGCCCCACTCCTGGCGAGGAGACATTCCACAAATGCAGGCTTTGTTCGTCGGCATGGGCCGCCCGCAATGCGTGGCGCCATTCGGCGTGGCGATCAATGATAGAATAACGTCGCGCCAGATCGGTGGCGACGTAGGTGGTAACTTCCCGCGCTACGGGCGCTGCGGGCCTCAAGGCTGCCCAAAGCCCCTGAACCTTGCGGGTCAGGCGGCGAGCGGGCCCGAAGGCCGCGAAATAGCGCAGGAACACCGTATGGGGATTATCGCCAAAGGTGCCCGACATTCCGCGCAATTCGCGGTGAAGCGCGTGCCATTGCCCCGCACGCGCCAGTTCCGACAGCCGCCCATATCCTTGGGAAATCACCTCGTCGCCCCCATGGCCATCTAGCAAGACCTCCGTGCCTGAGCCTTGGGCGGTTTTGAACAAGCGCAGCATTTTGCCGGTCCCCGGAGCAAACAACAGGTCGGCTTGTGGATCGGCCAGCTCGGTCAAGCCCTGCAGCGGCGCCAGATCATCGAAGGGCACAAAGCTCGGTTGGAGCGGATAAGCGGCCAGCACGGCGTCTACATACTGGCGCTCGCTGAGCTTGGGCGTGCCGGGATAGTCAAAGGAGAAGGTGTGCAGCGAGCCCGAAGGCGCGAGAGTGGCGGCAGTAGCGACGATCGAGGAAGAATCGAGCCCGCCACTCAACATCGCGCCGATTGAAGCAGAGCCGCGCAGCCGAACACGCACCGCCTCGCGCAACAGCGCCTGCACTGCCAATGCAGGCGGGCGGCTGGCATCGGGGGAGAGTTCAGCACTCCAGTAGCGCCGGGTGACCAGTTGCTGATCTTTGAACAACAACCAGTGGCCGGGCAGCAGGCGCTTGATCCGGGCGTATGCCGTGGCATCGGGATCAGCAATAAAGCCGGCGATGAAGCTGGCTATACGTCCATCATCCAGCTCGCGACCGCACACCAGGGCTGCCGGCTCGGAGCTAAAGGAAAAGCTGTCATGACAGTGGGCATAGAATAGTGGCTTTACGCCCCAATGGTCCCGGGCGCAAAACAGCGATTGTGCCGGCTCGTCCCATAGCGCAAAGGCAAAATCGCCGATCAGGTGGGTGCAGCAATCGGGCCCCCAGCGCCGATACGCCAAAGCCACCAGATCGATATCGCTGTCGGTATGCGCATCGGCACCCAGCTGTTGGGCGAGCTCCGCTCGGTTGTCCAGCCGGATATCACCCAGTCCGATCAGGTCGCCCTCGGCACGGCCAAAATTGTTTTCAAGAAAACCTGTGGTGTCGCGATGGGCGTGGCTGAGAAAGGCGCGTCCCCTGCCCCAGTGCTGGAGCCCGTCGGGGCCCCGATGCCGCATGGCCTGCGGGTGATGAGTGGCGAGTTCGCTATGGGGCGTATGATCACCTGCTTTGACCAGGCCGGCGATACCACTCATCTGGACTTGGCGCCAAACTCGGCAATGGGGGCGAAAGCTGCCAGTTGCTGGGCCGTGCCGCCCAGCAGCACCTGCCCGTCAACGCTGACCCAGGCATGCGCCGCAAACTCACCGCGTTCGTTGTGCCTGACGCCCAATTTGAGCTCTGATGCGACCCCGCGGTGATGCAGCATAGTCTGGAATGCCAATGCTTGGGTCAGGCAGCTTGCCCCCGGTATGGGCCTTGCTGCATTGCGGACCACCCAAGCTATCCGCGAGGGGTCAACAGGCGCACGGCGTTGGGGTGCAACGCCGAGCAAACGCCGTTGCACGGATTGAAGCGAGGAGTAATTGAGCCCGAGGCGAACAGAAACCAGCAAGGCAACGGCTTCGGCGACCAAACGAGGGTCTTGCCGGCTCAAACGGCGCAGGCCGAAAAGCACACGTCTAGCGGACTTCCACAAGCTTTGCGGCAATGAGGTCACCTAACATGGAATCGATGTCGCTGGCACAGTTGGCCGGATCGGCCTGGTACTCGGCCAGCACCGCATCGATCAGCGCCGCCCGGCTTTGGGGGGCCTGGAGCTGGCGCCAAAGGAAAGCCCCCACGCCATTCAGCGTGAAGTACTCGTTGATCCGCAGATCGAGCAGGGCAATTCCGTCGCCCAAATCCGTGGTCATGATGGAACCACTCCCGACGGCGTGGAAAGTCGAAGTGGCAGCAACAATGTCTTTAGCGCCAGTCAAACCGGAATCTCTGATTATATGCAGCTCACGAAAAAGTCAGCTCGCCAAAATCAGTCCCGGTCGGAAAGGTCGCATCGAGCCTACGCCCGCTGGATGCACCTTTGGTCACCTCTTCAACGGATCCGTGGCGAACCAGCCGTGGTGCAGTATAGATCAATTTG
>JAQGKH010000154.1 GCA_028290225.1 Devosia sp.
TCGCTGCCTTCGTCCTCTTCATCCTTGTACACCCAGGACATCACGAGTTTCTGGTTCTCCACGAACTGCAGAACCTCGCCGCTCACCACATGCTCTTCGGGGTCCTCATCGTCGCCATAGGTGACAAAGCGGTATTCCCCACCCTCGAATGGGTCGAACTCGGCATAGTCTGCCTGCCACTGCTCGATCAGTGCCGGGTCCGTCCAGGCGGCAAACACATCGGCAAGCTCGGCGTCGATGGTGCGGGTCAGGGTGATCTGGCTTTCGCCATCGGCGGCCATGCCATCGCTCATTGGTCAATCTTTCTGTAGGGGCCAGCGTTCACCGGCAACAATGTCCGTGCAGCCGAACGGGTTCACTGGGTCGCTGGGTAATCGGGGAGCAACGGCTCGACCCTTGAAACGAATGGCTCCGCGAGTAGGACTCGAACCTACGACCCAGCGGTTAACAGCCGCTTGCTCTACCAACTGAGCTATCGCGGAAGACATTCGGTGGCCTTCTTGCGAAGGCGTGGTCCGTTTAGCCAACTTGATTTGGTTTGCCAAGCCCCTACGCAAATGTTCCGCAACTTTGCAGTGGACAGAGCCCCTTTTTGCGCCGTTCGGCGGCCATCAGGTCCGCGATGGTGTTGATGTTGGTGAACGGATTGGGCGCGCCCGCCGGCCATTCCACCGCTTGCGATCCGAGCCGCTCATGCAGCGCCCGCAGGCTGGGCGGTGCCGAACCTTCGGCTATGGCGCCCGCCACTTCCCCGATTGCTTCCAACCGCCACGCTGCCGCCGGCGGGTAGAAGTCATCGGCATGGCGCGCATAAACCGCCGCCTGCGCCCCTAGCGCCTGCATCATGGTTGCCGCAAACCCCGCCGGCAGGAACGGCGAATCCACGGGCGCCGAAACCAGCACCCCCCTTTCGATCCCGCGCGCCCTGAGCGCCAGCATCGCGGCGGCAAGTCCCGCCAGTGGTCCTCCGACGGGGTAGGGCAGGTCGGCAATCGCCAGCGCGCCCCCGGGCAGATTGGGAGGGGCCCGGTGCGGACCCGTTGCGATCAGCAGCGGCGCCGCCACTGGCCCCAGTGCCTGTGCCACCCGATCCACCAGTCGCACGCCGCCCACCCGCAACTCCCCCTTGCGCACCCCGCCCAGCCGCTGCCCTCCGCCCCCGGCGATGATCACTCCAAAGGGCAGGCTCACGAGCGTGTTGCCCGATTATCGGTGCCAAGCTTCCAGCCCAGCAGCACCAGCATGGCAACGCCGCCCGCCAATCCCCAGAATGGGGCGCCGAGCCCGGCAATGGTGATCCCTGATGCCGTGGTCACAAAGCACACGATGGCGGGAAGCCGCACATGTTCATCGGCCAGCGCTCCGGCAAGTGCCCCGACAAGGCTCGACAGCAGCGCCAGCCCCGCAACGGTCTGGATCAGCAGCGGCGGCGCCGCCACGATGAATGCCGCGGCCAGGCTCGCTGCCAGCCCCAGCAGCAGGTAAACCAGCCCCGCTGCAATGGGCGCCGGCCACCGGCGCCCCGGCTCGGGATGGGCTTCCGGCCCCGCGCAGATCGCGGCAGTCAAGGCGGAAAGATTGACCGTCTGCCCGCCAAAGATCCCAGCCACAGCGCTGCCCAGCGCCGTCGCCACAAACAGCGGCGCTGGCGCCGGATGAAACCCGTTGGCGCGCATCACGGCCAGCCCGGGCAGGTTTTGCGATGCCATGGTGACGATAAACAGCGGCAAGCCGATCCGCAGTGCCGCATCCAGGGTGAAGCTGGGCATCACCGGCACCAGTGCCGGCCAGGTGCCGTCCAGCGTGCCCGCCGGCAGATGGGTCGACACGCCCAGCATCACGGCGGTCACCGCCACGGCAATGGGCACGGCATAGCGACGGGCAAAGCGCAGCCCCACCGCCCAGGCCAGCAGGATCGGCACCGCCAGAGTGGGTAATTCCGCCGCCGCGGTGAACGGCACGAGGCACAACGGCAGCAACATGCCCGCCAGCATGGCATTGGCAATCGGCGCGGGAATTGCGCCCATCACCCGAGCCAGCGGCCTGAACAAGCCCGTCAGCAAGATCAATGCCGCAGCCACGAGGAATGCCCCGATGACTGCTGGAAATCCGCCTTCGGCCGGACCTGCCGTCAACAAGAAGGCAGCGCCCGGCGTTGACCAGGCAAAGCTCACCGGCACGCGCAGCCGCGCACTGCCCAGGATATTGAGCACGCCGACCACAAGGCAGGCCGCAAACAGCCCCGATCCCGCCTGCTGGGGAGAGGCGCCGGCCGCCGAAAGCGCCGCCAGCACGATGGTGAAGGTGCTGGCATAACCCACTACGGCCGCCAGCGCGCCAGCCATGATGGGCTGCCCATAAACCCGCAACCCGTCCTTCTCGATCCTGTCAGCTATCGCCACGCCCGCTTTTCCCTTTGCCCACGTCACTCCTCTATACCCGCGGTCCGGGCGGGTACAATCCAGGCGTATCACCCGCCCTGGCTGGGCCCATCGCTGGGCTTGCCTGCCGGTCCCGCTGCATTGTTTTCAGCCCTCTCATCTATCGGCAAGTATTTGGTTCTAGTTTGAGGCACCGCCCTGTCGGGGAGCGCAACTTGCAACAGCTTTGGAATTTTATCGTGCGTAACCGTGTCACCATCAGCGAGCTCACCCTTATCGCCGCGGTGGTGGCCGTCGCCGGATTCCTGATGCTCGAATACGATGTGTTCCGCGACGAACACGCCGGCAAAGCGCTCAAGCTGATCCAGCTCGACGAACTCCTGATCCTGGGGGCGCTGCTCACCGTGGGCCTGCTGGTCTTTTGCTGGGATCGCATCCGCACCATTCGCAAGGAAGTCGCGCGGCGTGAAAAGTCCGAGCATGCCTATCGCGTGCTGGCGTCCCAGGATCCGCTGACCGGGCTGCCTAACCGGCGCCAGTTCAAGGAAGCGCTGGATTTCGCCGTAGCCGCCCCTCCAGGGGGGCAGCGCGTCCACGCCGTGCTGATGCTGGATCTGAACGGCTTCAAGCAGATCAATGACGTTTATGGGCACAATGTGGGCGATGAACTGCTGACCATTTTCGCTCAGCGTCTGCTGCGCGCCGCCCGGCAAGGCGATCTGGTGGTGCGGCTCGGCGGTGACGAGTTCGCGCTGGTCCTGCAGCAACTCGCCGGGCCCGAGGAAGCGGCAAGCGTCGCTCTGCGCATCATCGATGTCGTCAAGGAGCCGGTCGCGATCGCCGGGACGCAGCACGATACCCGCGTCGGCATCGGCATCTGCATTTTCCCTTTTGAGGGCACCAGCCCGGATGAAATCGTGCGCAGGGCCGATGTTGCGCTTTACCGGGCCAAGGGCGAACGCGTTTCCGCAATGCGCTTTTTTGACGCCGAAATGGATCGCCTCGTGCATGAACGCGCCCTGCTGGAGCGGGAACTGCGCGCGGCCCTCGCGGCGGGTGCGATCAATCCGCACTTCCAGCCCCTGTCCGATCTGAAAAGTGGCGGCGTCATCGGCTTTGAATCGCTGGCGCGCTGGACCAGCCCGCAACTTGGCGCCATCGCGCCGGAGCGGTTCCTGCCCGTGGCCGAGGAAGCCGGCTTGCTGGGTGAGCTGACCGACCAGCTGTTCCTCAAGAGCTGCACGGCCGCCATGACCTGGCCGAACCACACCACGCTGGCCTTCAATATCTCTCCCTCCCAGCTCAGGGATGAGCAACTGGCGCTGCGGCTCACCACCATCATGGTGCAAACCGGCTTCACGCCCAGCCGCCTCGAAATCGAGATCACCGAAAGCGCCCTGGTTCAGGATCTGCAAGCCGCCCAGTGCATTCTTGGCTCGCTACGCGATATCGGTGTGCGGATCGCCCTGGATGATTTCGGCACCGGTTATTCCAGCCTTTATCATCTGCGCAACTTCAAGGTCGACAAGATCAAGATCGACCGCAGCTTCGTTGCCGATATGGGATCGGCCGAAAGCGGGCAGATCGTCAAGGCCCTGGTGGGGCTTGGCCATGGCCTTGGGATCACCGTCACCGCCGAAGGCGTCGAGAATGCCGAGCAGGCCAGGCGGCTCGAGGCGGAAGGCTGCGAGCAGGGGCAGGGCTTCCTTTTCGGCACCGCGGTTTCGGCCGAACTCACTGGCGCCTTCTTCAAGCAGCCCTTCACCGCTGACGCCGGGGCAGCAGGGATCTGATCCGCCCGTTATGCACGTTGCCGGGAACCTCGTGCCAGAACGGCACTTTCTTGGCCGTCGGCACCCCGCTGCCGTGGTA
>JAQGKH010000167.1 GCA_028290225.1 Devosia sp.
ACAGGATCGCCAGGACGATGACAACGAGACCGACAAGATAGATGATGGAGTTCATGGTAGGGCCCTCAGGCGTTGACGCAATGATCACTCAACCGTGAGCGCCGCAATTTCGTTCCGAAGCTGCTCACAAAATGTGCAACCGGACGCTGGATTGCTGTCGAAGACGCCGCAGAAGAAAAGGCAGGATTGCTCCTGCCTTTCCCCCCTGCCTGCCCCTGACTAAAGGCCGTCGGTCACGACGTGGCTGAATGCGCCCTCAGGGGCCTTGGTGATGGCCGGATTGTCCGGCGAAACAGCTGAAAGCAAGGTCTCGACAGTTTGCTGGTAAGCGGCCTCGTCGAGCGCGCCGGTTGAGCCTTCAGTCAGCTTGTTGACTTCGGTGACCTGATACAACTGATCCTCAACCGTCATCGAGCCGGTCATATCGTTATCAACCACGATCTGTGCCGCTTCTTCCGGGTTGGCCCGGGCATATTCCCAGCCTTTCATCGAAGCGCGAACGAACTTGGTCATTTTCTCGACAAAGGCCGGGTCCTCGAGATTTTCTTCGAGCACGTAAAGCCCGTCCTCGAGCATGCCGACGCCCTCGTCGCGATAATTGAAGACCGTCAGTTCGTCCTCGGTCAGCCCCGCGCGCAGCACTTGGCCAAACTCGTTATAGGTCATGGTGGAAATGCAGGCCGCCTGGTTCTGGATCAGCGGATCGACGTTGAAGGCTTGCCGCAGCACTTCCACGCCCGTGTCGCTGCCGTCCGTCGCCAGCCCGAGCTTGGCCATCCAAGCGTAGAACGGATATTCGTTGCCGAAGAACCAGACGCCCAGCGTCTTGCCGGGGAAATCGGCAGTCGTTTCCACACCGGCATCCTTGCGGCAGGTCAACAACAAGCCGGAGGATGCGAAAGGCTGGGCGATATTGACCAGCGGCACGCCGCGTTCGCGTGCCGCAAGCCCGGCCGCCATCCAGGTGGTGATCACATCGGCCCCGCCGCCGGCGATGACCTGTTCGGGGGCAATGTCGGGACCGCCCGGCTTGATCTCGACGGTCAGGCCTTCTTCTTCGTAAAAGCCTTTTGCCGCAGCAACATAGTATCCGGCGAACTGACCCTGCGTCACCCATTTGAGCTGAAGGGTGACACTGTTGTCCTGCGCATAACCCGCATGCGCGGCGGCGAGAGAAACGGCCCCCGCCAGAGCCCCGACCAAGAACTTGTTCATGCTGCTTTCCCCTGTGAGCCGCCTCATGCACCACGCATGGACGGATGCCAAAACGTGATCCCTCGCTCGAGCAGCGCGACCACGCCGTAAAATATCGAACCCGCCAGTGCGGCCATGGCGATCTCGGCCCAAACCATGTCGACGTTCATGCGGCCGATCTCGGCCGAGATGCGAAAGCCCATTCCGGCTACCGGCGAGCCGAAGAACTCGGCAACGATGGCACCGATCAGGGCCAGCGTCGAACAGATCTTGAGGGCATTGAAGATGAATGGGGCCGCCGCCGGCAGGCGCAGCTTGAGCAGGGTCTGGACGTAGCTCGCGGCATAGGTCCGCATCAGGTCGCGTTCGATGGCGGACGCAGCATTGAGCCCGGCAACCGTATTCACCAGCATGGGAAAGAAGGTCATGATCACCACGACCGCGGCCTTGGATTGCCAGTCAAAGCCGAACCACATGACCATGATCGGCGCTACCCCGACGATCGGCAGGGCGGAAACGAAGCTGCCGAGCGGCAGCAGCCCCGATTTCAGGAAAGGCGAGCGGTCGACCAGAATGGCAACTCCGAAGCCGAGCCCGCAGCCGAGCGCATAGCCTGCGAGCACGGCCTTGAGGAAGGTCTGCTGGAAATCGATCCAAAGCGTGGGAAGGCTCGCGACTATGCGGCTGCCGATCTGGGAAGGGGGTGGCAGGATTACCTGGGGGATGCCGGTGCCGCGCGTTATCGCCTCCCAACCGACCAGAATAGCCAGACCAAAGGTCAGCGGGATCAGGATTTCCAGGCCTCGACGGCTGGACGGCGCCCGGGCCATGAGATGCGCGAGGCGTTCGACGAACAGCCAACTCCAGAGCCAGGCAGCCAGCAGCGCCATCCACAGAAAGGACGGGGGGCCTGGATAAAGCGACAGGCTTCCCAGCACGGCCATACCGCCCAGCAAGGCCAGAAGCCCGTCCAGCCAAATACCTGCAGGGAACACAAAGCGAAGCAGCGACAATGCGCCAAGCGCCAGAAAGCCATGGAGCAGCAGTTGCGGCTGCGCACCTGTGGCAAAACTGAGTGCAAGAGCCGCGGCACAAAGACCGCTCGCGATGATGGCCAGATAAAACTGGAACTGGCTCATGGGACGCGCACCCCCATGCGACGGTTCACCAGCGCTTCGGCCCAACTCACCAGTAGGATCAGCACTGCTGCAAGGAGCGACGCGGCGACCAGCGCGGCCCAGATCTGCACGGTCTGGCTGTAATAGGAGCCTGCGAGCAGCCGGGCCCCAAGGCCGGCAACCGCCCCCGTGGGCAACTCGCCGACAATGGCGCCCACAAGGCTTGCCGCAATGCCGACCTTGAGCGAGGCAAATAGAAACGGCATGGCTGCGGGCCAGCGCAGCTTCCAGAAAGTCTGCGCTGGCGAAGCATGGTAGGTGCGCATCAGGTCAAGCTGGATGGTTTCAGGACTTCTCAAGCCCTTGACCATCCCGACCGTCACGGGGAAAAAGCTGAGATAAGCGGAGATGATCGCCTTGGACAGCAAGCGCGCGGGATCGGTGGGCATGCCCAGGCTGCCGGTGAAGACGTTGAAGCCGATCACCACGATGAGCGGCGCGAG
>JAQGKH010000184.1 GCA_028290225.1 Devosia sp.
GCCAGGGCAGTTGCAGCCAGCGCCGCTTGAACACCAGGTTCAGAAAATCCTGGTCGTAATAAATGCGCTCCATCACCCCTTCGCGCAGCGCCACTTCCAATTGCCCCAGGATATCGGCGTCGCGCCACTGCGCCACATCGATCAGCACCAGGCCCGCATTGAAATAGGGATCGGCGGGATCAAGGATATCGCGATTGGCCTTGAGGTCACGCCCGCCGGTGATGAACGCCCCCATCGTGTCGCGGACCGCCGCGATCGGATGGCCCTGCATGTCGATCTCGACCAGTTTTTCGATGGCGTCGCGCACCAGCATGTCGCAATCGAGATATAGCACGCGCCCCACCTCGGCCGGCAGCAGGCGATCGATCAGCAGCCGCGCATAAACGATGTTGGACAGCCGCTTGTTCTCGGGCATGCGCGCCGCCACATCGGCAAAGAGCGGGGAAGCATCGAGGTCGTACCATTCGAGCCGCGCCCCGAACTCGCTCTGAATGGCCAGCAGGTCGTTTTCATGCTGCTCGGTCAGGGTGCGATGGCACAGATGGAACACCAGGTCGCTGCGGCGATGCGTGAACAGGCACACCGAGCGCATCGTGGCATAGGCGGGGGCCCAGAAATTGTCGTCAAAGGTCAGGGCGATATGGATCGAACGATTGTTCAACGGGGGGCGTCTCCAGGCCGGCTGGCGAGCACCGCGATCAGCGACAGCAGCACGGTATAAACCAGTGTTTGGGCCAACACGCCAAACATGGCATTGGTCAGCCCCATGCCCGCATAACCCAGGCTGGCCGTGATGGCCAGAAACAGCGCCGGCGCACGCTGCGACCCTTGGGCGCGCCAGGCGCCCACCAGCGGCGCGGCCAGCAGCAGGCCATAGGCGAGCAGGCCCAGCAGCCCCCCCGAAACGGCAAAGTCGGCGATGTCGTTGTGCAGATGATCATAGGCGGGAAACGCCACGCCAGGCGGCGCAAAGCTCGCCGTTGTTTCGATGAACTGCCACAGCCCGTGTCCCCAAAGCGGGGACGCCAGAAAAGCCGCCAGTGCACTGCGATACATGATCAGGCGCTGGTTGGTGGAATCATCGGGCGCCTCGCCCGAGCGCAACAGCGACACGATGTCCCCAAACGGGCCCATGCGGTCGATCAGCCCGGTGCCCACCAGAACCGCACCCACGCCGAGCGTCGCCACCACGCCCGCGCCGATCAGCAGCCGGGCGCGCCTGCGAGGCAGGTAGTGCAGCGCGGCCCCCGCCAGCGCCGCCAGGCTCAGGGGCACAAAGGCCACCAGCGGCCCGCGCGAGCCGGAAAACCAGATCGCGAGCAGGGCGGCGACCGGCCCGAGCAGGAAGATGGCCCGCCCCCGCCAGCGGCCCAGCACGCCCACCAGGGCAACAAAGCCCAGCGCTAGGGCCAGGTCGGCCAGGTGAATGGGATTGTTCACCGAAAAACCTCCGCGCGGCAGGCCAAGCGCCAGCACATCGAAGGCCGCAATGGCCGCGCCCATGCTGGCGCCAAGCAACGCCAGGGCGCCGATCGCCGTTAGGCTCAGCCGGTTTCCGAGTTGCCCCAGCAGGGCCGCATGGGGCGCGGCCACAAACAGCGGCACGAGAAAGATGATAGCGGCAAACGACATGGGCTCACGCGCAGTGAACGCGAAGGCGAACAACATCAGCCCGCCCGCAACCAAAGGCAGCCAGGCCGAGGGCTGGCGCATGGCCTGCCGTCCCACCGCCGTGCCGAGCAGGAGCAAGCCGATGCTTGTCAGCACCAGCGTCGCGATATTGGCCGTCCCCGGCGCCAGGGTGGGCAAAGTCAGGCCGGAAACCAGGGCGATCCAGGCCAGCACGGCAACAATGGGTGAAAGCAAGCGCAAGTCCTGGGCAGTGGAGCCAGGCGAACATGCTGGTTCACCACAAAGGCGTCAACCGCGCAGCTTGATGGCAGCGCGCGCGTTGAAGTTTTGCACCGGATTGAGCTTGCGCCCCTCCGTAGCTCCCCCGCCTATTCCTTCTTCCCCTTCCGAAAGCCATCATCATGGATGACGTTCTTGTTGTCGGCGGCTCGTTCGCCGGCCTTTCCGCGGCCCTCCAGCTCGGCCGCGCCCGGCGCAAGGTCACGGTTCTCGATACCGGGCTCAGCCGCAACCGCTATGCGGCGAGCGCCCACAATATCTTGGGCCATGACGGCGCGGCCCCAGCGGAGCTGCTTGCGGCGGCGCGACGCCAGGTCGAGGCCTATCCCACGGTCCAGTTCGTGCAAGGCTGCGCCACCACGGTGGCCGGGGCAGCCGACGACTTTACCGTCGGCACTGCCGATGGGGAGGCGCTCAGCGCCCGCCGGCTGATCCTGAGCTATGGCATAGTCGATGAAATGCCAGACGTTCCCGGCTTTGCCGAAGCCTGGGGCAAAACCGTGATCCACTGCCCGTACTGCCACGGCTATGAAGTGGCTGGGCGCCGCTGGGGCCTGCTTTACAGCTCGCCCTTGTCGCTCCACGCCCCGGCTCTTTACGGGGACTGGACCGACGACATCACCCTGATCCTTGATGGCAATCCGATCCCCGATGCCGAACGGCATAAGCTCGAACGGCGCGGCGTGCGGGTGCTTGATGGCAAGCTGGCAGCCATCCACCAGGAGGGCGGCCAGATTTCCGGCATAACTCTGGAAGACGGCACTGAGCTCGGGCTCGACGCGCTTTACGCCCATCCGCGCAACCATCCTTCGGCCGACCTGCACGCCCAACTCGGGCTGGAGACGGAGACCACGCCTACCGGCATCATGGTGGTTGCAGGCGAGCGCCAAGCCACCTCGCGTGAGGGCGTTTTTGCCGCCGGCGATCTCACCAGCCCCATCCACAGCGTCAACAGCGCGACCCATGCCGGCTCGGCGGCGGCCATGGGCGCGCAGCACTCGATGCTGGTTTAGCGCAGCCAGCCCTTGGGGCTGGGATGCAGCTCCAGCTGCCCTCCGGCGGTGGCCGTGTCGATCGCGGCTAATTCCTGGGCGCTGAGCTCGAGATTGTCGAGCACCCCCAGATTGTCCTTGAGCTGGTCAAGATTGCGTACTCCGATCAGCGCCGAGGTCATTTC
>JAQGKH010000227.1 GCA_028290225.1 Devosia sp.
AGCGCCAGAAGCACCACGATGGGCAGCATTTCACTTAGCCGCGCCTGCACCGCGCCCGGCTCAAGGGTCGCCCAGAAGATGTTGATACCGCTGCGCGCCATGGCGATCAGCACCGCAAGTCCGGAAATGATCAGCGTTGCCGTCAGCCACCAGGCCTCGGCCGTCGGGCCGGTGCCACCATTCAGGGCCGTGCTGAGGATGGCAAATTTCGCCAGAAAGCCGGAAAGCGGCGGCAGGCCAGCCAGAAGGAGGCAGCAGATGCCAAAGCTGATGCCGAGAAAGGCGGTGCTAGCAGGAATGATTATGCCTGGCTCCTGCGCTTCGGGTTCGGTCTCCTCATCATCCCTGTCGCCAAACGCCTCCATGGTCACGGCGAGGACGTCGGCGCCGACTATGCGCGAGCGCTCGATGATCTCGATGAGAAGGAACAAGGCTCCAATCGCGAAGGTGGAGATGACGAGGTAAAATAGCGCGCCGCTCATCACGCCGGCGCCACCAAAGCCGATTGAAGCCAGGAGGGTGCCCGAGGAGACCAGGACCAGATAGCTGGCGAGGCGCATGCTGGTTTGCGCTGACAGAACGCCAATGGTGCCGAAGGCGAGCGTAGCAATCCCGCCGACAAACAATACGTTGTGGCTGAAGCCGATGACACCCTCGGCCTCGGCGGCAAACAGCAGGTAGGACAAGCGCAGGAGGGCATAAACGCCCACCTTGGTCATGATGGCAAACATGGCGGCGACGGGGGCGGCAGCCACGGAATAAGCTCCTGGGAGCCAGAAGCTGATGGGCCACATGCCGGCCTTGATCAGAAAGGTCAGGCCCAGAAGCCCGAGGCCTGCATTAAGCAGCGGGCGGTCGGCGGCAGCCACCTGGGGGATGCGCACGATGAGATCGGCCATGTTGAGCGTGCCGACAACGCCATAGATCAAGGCGGCGCTGACCAGGAACAGGAAGGAGGCCACCAAGTTGACGGCGATGTAATGAAGCGCCGCCTTGACCCGCGCCGTGCCGCTGCCATGCAGCAGCAGGCCATAGGAAGCCGCAAGCATAACCTCAAAGAAGACGAACAGGTTAAAGAGGTCTCCAGTGAGGAAGGCGCCGTTGAGGCCCATCAGGAGGATTTGCAGGATCGCGGGGAAGTTGGGACCGGCGCGGTACCAACGCGCGATCGAGAAGGTGAGCGTCGCCAGGCCAAGGATGGAAGTAACCAGCACCATCAGCACCGAAAGCCGGTCGGCAACCAGCACGATGCCGAAGGGCATGGGCCAGTCTCCCAGGGCATAGGTCTTGATCAGTTCGGCATCGGAGGGCCCCAGATGCACGGTCGGCACGGCAAGGAGCAACGCAATGCACACCAGAAGCGCCGTGGAGCCGAGGGTGATGGCGATCTCGAGTTTGCGAAAGCGATCGTCGAGCAGGGTGGCGAGGATGGCGGTGGCGAGCGGCAGTACAATGGGAAAGATGACCAGGTGATCAAAGAAATTCATGGCCTTAGTCCCTGCCATCGACGTGATCGGTGCCGGTAAAGCCGCGCGCCGCCAGCAGCACCACGAGGAACAGTGCGGTCATGGCAAAGCCGATGACGATCGCGGTCAACACCAGCGCCTGCGGTACTGGATCGGCATAGGAAGCGGGGTCAGTGTCAGTTCGGTCGAGTATGGGTGCGGCGCCGACCCGCAGCCGCCCCATGCTGAAGATGAAAAGGTTCACACCATAGGAAATCAGCGACAGTCCAATGATCACTTGAAAGGTGCGGGGCCGCAAAACGAGGTAGACGCCCGAAGCGGTCAGCACGCCGATGGCAAGGGAGAGCACCAGTTCCATCAGCTTGCCTTCTCAGTGCTGGTAACGGACGCGGCGGTTGCCGGCTTGCGCCGCACCCCGCGCGACGCCCGTGGGGACCGTATCGATTGGTGGGCCAGTGCAATGAGGATCAACACCGTCGAGCCAACCACGAGAAGGAACACGCCGAGGTCGAACAGCAGTGCCGTGGCGAGCGGTATACGGCCGATCAAGGGGATATCAGCATACTGGAAATGAGTCGTGAGGAACGGGTAGCCGAACAGCCAGGAGCCGGCGCCCGTCAACAGGGCGATGGCAAGGCCTGAGCCGATCCAGATCACGGGCAAGATGCGCAAGCGATCTTCGACCCAGCGCGTGCCGCCGGCCATGTATTGAAGTATAAAGGCGATCGACAGGGTGAGCCCGCCCACGAAGCCGCCACCGGGCAGGTCATGCCCGCGCATGAACAGGTAGATGGCGACCACGATGATGACAGGAAAAAGCCACTGCATGATCTGCGAGGGCACCAGCAGGTAGGCAGCAATGGTGTCACCCGGGTTGCGCTCGGGCCGATCCTTGTCAAAGGCGTTCTGGACCAGTTGCTGCTGCGGCTTGCCGATGCTTTCGGACGCCGGACGGAAGCGGCGCAAAAGCGAAAATACCGTGAGCGCGACGACGCCCAACACCGCGATCTCTCCGAAAGTATCGAATGCGCGGAAATCGACCAGCATGACATTGACGACATTGGTGCCCCCGCCCTGGCTATAGGCGTGCTCCACAAAGAAGTTCGAAATGCCATCGACCGCCGGACGGGTCATGACGAGGTAGGACACCAGCGCCAGGCCCAGGCCCGCTGCCGCTGCCACGATCATGTCTCGATAGCGCCGCACTCGATCGCGAACACCAGCGGCATCCATGGTGGGAGTAGGCTGGCGTTGCGGCAGCCAGCGCAGGCCAAGCAGGATCAAGACGGTGGTGGCAATTTCGACCACAAGTTGCGTCAGCGCCAGGTCGGGCGCAGAAAACCACACAAAGGTCATGCAGGTCACCAGGCCCGCGCCGCCCAGGAGGATCATCGCGGCGAAGCGATGGAATTTGGCCTGGTAGGCTGCAGCCAGGGCGCAGGCGCCGCCCACCAGCCACGTCATGGCGAACACCGGATCGAAGGCCGTGATTGGCACAGCCAGGGTGCCGATGCGGTTCCACAGCGGCAGGGCGCCGGTAACGATGGCAAGTGCGAAGATGATCAGCAGTTGCGGCTGAAGCCGGCGGGTGCCGAATACGCCGATAAGCGTGCGGGCCCAGCGCCAGGTGACAGTAACCAGCACTTTTTCAAAAATGCGCTGGCCACGGAAGCGATGCAGCAGCGGCGTGCTGTCGCGATTGGAGTTCAGGTAACGGTAAAAGGCCATATATAGCAGCCCGCCCCCGACCAGTGCCACGATGCTCATAATCAGCGGCAGGTTGAAGCCGTGCCAGACGGACAGGCTGTAATAGGGTGCCTCGTCACCCAGGATCGAAACCACCGCGGCTGCCAAATATGGCCCGATGGTGATGCCCGGGATGATGCCGACTGCAAGGCAGATGAGCACGAGCAGCTCGATGGGGCGCCGCATCAATGCGGGTGGCTCGTGGGGTACGCGGTCGAGCTTTTCAGGCGGGGGACCGAAGAAAACCCCATGCACGAAGCGCAGCGAGTAGGCGACGCTGAACATGCCGGCAATGGTGGCGCCGATGGGCAGCGCCAAGTTGACGAACATGTTGGGGTCGAATTCCGCCGTTTCGGTGAAGAACATTTCCTTGGACAGGAAGCCGTTGAGCAACGGCACTCCCGCCATGGCGGCGCTGGCGATCAGCGCCAGCGTGGCGGTGAAGGGCATGAAGCGGTACAGCCCGCTGAGGCGGCGGATGTCTCGGGTGCCAGTTTCATGGTCGATAATGCCGGCGGCCATGAACAGGGACGCCTTGAAGGTGGCGTGGTTGGCGATGTGGAAGATCGCCGCCACCAGCGCCAGCGGCGTGCTCATGCCCAGAAGCGTCGTAATCAGCCCCAGATGGCTGATGGTCGAATAGGCGAGCAGGCCTTTCAGATCGCGCTGGAACAAAGCGGCATAGGCCCCGATCATCAGGGTGAGAAGACCGGCGAAGGTGACAATCCAGAACCATGCATCGGTGCCCGACATCACCGGCCAAAAGCGGACCAGCAGAAACACCCCGGCCTTCACCATGGTGGCTGAATGCAGATAGGCCGAGACCGGAGTTGGGGCGGCCATGGCATGGGGCAGCCAGAACTGGAAGGGAAACTGGGCGCTCTTGGTCATGGCGCCACACAGCATCAGGATCAGCGCAACATTGTAGAGGTCATGGTTGCGGATGAGGTCGCCCGAAGCCAGGATGACATCCAGATCATAGCTGCCGACAATGTAGCCGATGACGAGGAGCCCTACAAACAGCGCCAGACCACCCGATGCTGTCACGATCAGCGCCATGCGAGCGCCGTCGCGGGCATCGCCGCGATGATACCAGTAGCCAATCAGCAGAAAGGAGATGACGCTGGTCAGCTCCCAGAAAATGGCCAGCTGAATAACATTGCCGGCCGTCACCAGCCCCAGCATGGCCCCCATGAAGGCCAGCAGAAAGGCGAAAAAGCGCGGCACTGGGTCCTTGGGGGACATGTAGTAGCGCGTATAGAGCACAACGAGAAACCCGATCCCGGTAATCAGGATGCAGAACAGCCAGGCAAAGCCGTCGAGGCGGAAGACCAGGTTCAATCCCAGCGAAGGCAGCCATTCGACCTGGTGGCGCACGACGCCGCCATTTGCGATCTGCGGATAGAAGGCGATGGTGAGGGCCAACAGGCCCAAGGTCAGAAAGCCCGAAAGCCAGGCCTCGGCATTGCGCGCATTAGCGGGAAAACTTGCGGCGACGAGTGCCGTAACAAAGGGAGCCGCGACAATGATTATCAGGATCAATGATGACAGCATTATCGCTTGATGGATCCCACAAGGACGAACAAAAGCTCATGGCATGCGTGCCGCGAACTCTCAAACTAATGAAGAGATGGCCCGAACAGATCAACCCCTCGTAATGACGCAGCAATCAGCTAGATTGGGCACCTCGGCGCCGAGCTTGCCTCGCTTTCTTGCGAACAGAAGGCAGCGCCTACATGCAGAACCGCCGTGAGTACTATTGCGATCCCTGGCTTTGCAGAATTCATCCAACTTGAAGCTCAGAGCGGATTGAATCCAGGCCATATAAGATCACGGGGTGTCCATACCAACCCTGAGGTCTGCTCCAGAAAACCTCACTGCATGAGTTACGGCCAGAATGGCACGCGACGGCTAGATTGCCTGCAGGGCGGCTACTTTGCTCCATCCAAGTGGGGAACGCAGCGTACTCGACAATGCTCGGCGCAGGGTCAACCTCGCTCCCAGACCGGAATTTGCGCATAGCCATAGACATAGATTGGGCATGATGACTAGGCCTGCCCGGACCTGCCAGTCATTGAGCTTACTCATCAGGGCACGGCTTTTCTGACCGCGTCAGCGACGAGAGTGGCGCCGGGGCTACCTATTCAGCCGACCACTTCCGCCTGCCAAATTCACCGAAGTTGCGCGGGGCCATCAGTCGGCGGCACTCAGGCGTTCAACAAACGCCAACGCGGACGGGGATCACAAGCGTAGCGCTGAACAGGATTGATCGGCGAGCTCTAGGCCGGCAGGACGACCACCTTGGTGTTGACCGGTGTCTTGTTGTAGAGGTCGATCATGTCCTGGGTGAGAAGGCCGACACAGCCGCTCGAAACTCCCTTCCCGATCGTCTCAGGCATGATTGTGCTGTAGATCGTATAGAGCGTGTAAGCTCCATTCTGATAGAGATAAAGTGTGCGTGCACCAAGGGGGTTGTTCAGCCCCGGCGCCATACCGCCAGCATAGGGGGCGGCCTCTGGCTGGCGCAGGATCATCTCTTTGGGTGGTGTCCAGATTGGCCATTCGGCCTTGCGTCCGATATAGGCGTCGCCGCTCCACAGGAACCCGGCGCGACCGACATTAGCACCATATCGAGTGGCAATTCCGTCCCCTTCGACCCGGTAAACGTAGTAGTGGCGAGGATCGATGATGATCGTGCCGACTGCCTCATTGGAATCGTAGCGCACCGTCCGGCGGAGATATTTCGGATTAATCTTGCCGACATCAACAGCAGGAACAGGGAAGCGCTCGTCCGGGATGGGCCCGTAAACCCGCTCCGCTTCTGCAAGGCTCATGCCGCCTGAGGTGGCGCAACCCGCAAGCCCAAAGGCGCCGAGAGCGAGGGCAGAGCCGGCCAGAAACGATCGGCGGCTAAACAAGGTTGGCCGAGCCACTGCGCCAGCCTCACCGGCAGCGATCACACCGTCGTCCCTGATCATATCGAGAACTTTCCTTCAAACTGAGCTCAGCTTGACCTTTGCGAGCTCAGTTGGCAAGCGCGGCGCCGCCCTAGCAAGTTCAGGGTTTGGCCAGCGGCAAGATGGACGAAATACAGCACGATATGTTCCTGGTGCCAACCTTGAACTCCAACCCGGCTCGGCTCGATCATCTGCGCAGCCCATGCTGGGTTAATCCGTTTTCACCTTGCAGATCGGACCATGGCTGCGGTGGCGACGCTCGCCTTTGAGGTAAGCGAGCTCTTGACCATCGGGGGTGAACCGTTTGCGGGATGAACAAGCCTGAGGCCCGCTGGTTGAAGCAACTTTATGACAGTGGCTGAATTCACCCAAGGCTTGGCCGCAGCAATTCGAAGGTTTCGGTCGCCTCGATATAGTCTCCGCGGTATCCACAGCGTGCAATCGTGCCAGCGCGAACGATGTCGAATAGTCCGTCGACCAGCAGGTCGGCGCGGATGTGGACGCGTGTCACCTGGCCGATGACGAGGTGACTGCCTATGGGCTGCCCATCCAGGTCATGAAGCTGGCGCACTTCCAGCACCCGACATTCCATGGAAGCGGCAGCCCCAGCTACACGCGGAACGGCGCTGGTTTGGCTGGCCAGCTTGCCCAGGCCGGCCGCATCGAATTCATCGATTCCCGGCGGGTAGGCACCCGAGCTCTGGTTCATCTGCTCAGCCAATTCGCGCGTCGCCAGATTAAACACGAAAGCACCGGAATGGGTGACATTGGCGAGCGTGTCCTTGCGACCTTCGCTGCCGAAAATAAGGATCGGCGGCTTGAGGCTGAACATGTTGAAATAGCTGTAGGGCGCCAGGTTGGCGGAACCCGTCTTCCCCAGTGAGGAAATCCACCCAATCGGCCGGGGCGCGATGATCGCCTTGATCGGATCGCGCGGCAGCCCGTGCCCTTGGGCAGGATCGAAGGAATGATAGTCGCTCAAGCGGTTCTAGCTCCGGTGGACGCAATACGTGGTAGGACAAGGCACTGTAGCAGGCGATGCGACACTGGCACTCAGGATCGGTGAAGGACCGGCGGTCGCACCCGGATAGTCACGCCAATAAGGGGCTTGGTCAAACGCTTCGCGGCTCGACTGATCGGTCCAAGGTAAGCATAGTTGTGCTTCTTGGCTCGAGGTCATGACATGCCGTATGCGGCTCCGGCGGGAGAGATATGCCATCCATCGTTCTTGAAACTGCAAATTAGTCAGTATACTGATCTATCCAGTGTCAACGCAGGGGACGGCGGTTTTGATGGATAACACAGACGACGTAGTGATCATCGGGGGCGGAATTGGCGGGCTCACGCTGGCCCTCATGCTTAAGCGGCATGGCATCACCGCCCGCATTTACGAGGCGGCGCGCGAGATTTCGCCGATCGGCGTGGGGATCAGCGTATTGCCA
Source organism: Devosia sp. (assembly GCA_028290225.1). Classification (GTDB taxonomy): domain Bacteria; phylum Pseudomonadota; class Alphaproteobacteria; order Rhizobiales; family Devosiaceae; genus Devosia. The sequence goes on from JAQGKH010000227.1 coordinate 7,612, forward strand.
CATGCCAGCCGGGAATTGTGCAATCTGGGCCTGCGCGACGCCCTGTCCAAAGTGGCCATCACCGCCCAGGAATCCTGCTTTTATACCCGCTTCGGCCAGTTGGTGCACAAGGAAGCCCTGGGCACCTATGCCGGCTATGACGTGCCACAGTTCCAGATCCATCGCGGCGACCTGCAGGCGGTGCTCCTGGAAGCCTTCATCGCCGAAGCCGGGGCCGACAAGGTCATTACCGGCTACAAATGCACCCATGTTGACCAGACCGACGCCGATGCCGAGGCCCATTTCGTCGACCCCGACGGCGCCCCCCTGCCGCCGGTGCGCGGCCGGGCCGTGATTGCCGCCGATGGCATCCATTCGGTGGTGCGCAAGCAGCTTTTCCCCAACGAAGGGGGTCCCATCTATTCGGGCGTCAACATGTGGCGCGGCGTCACCCGCTGGAAGCCCTACCTCACCGGCGCCAGCTATGTCCGCGCCGGTTGGCTATCGCATGGCAAGATGGTGATCTATCCGATCCGCGACAATATCGATGGCCAGGGCACCCAGCTCATCAACTGGGTCGCCGAGATCGAAACGCCCGAGCATGCCCAGCAGGACTGGAACCGCCGCGGCCAGCTCGACGATTTTATTGGCGCCTTTGCTGACTGGCATTTTGACTTCCTCGATGTGCCAGCCATGATCCGCGCCGCCGATACGATCCTTGAATACCCCATGGTGGACAAGGATCCGCTGCCGCAGTGGAGCTTTGGCCGCATCACGCTGCTGGGCGATGCCGCCCATCCAATGTATCCGCGCGGCTCCAATGGTGCCGGCCAGGCCATTCTCGATGCCCGCGCCCTGGCCGATGCACTGGCTGCCTCCAACGATGCCGTCTCGGCCCTTAAGGCCTATGAGGATATCCGCCTCGAGGCGACCGCCAAGGTGGTCCGCACCAATCGCAGCACCCCGCCCGACGTCATCCTCAAGGTGGTGCACGAGCGCAGTGGCGACAAGCCTTTCGAGCGCCTCGAGGACATCGTGTCGCCCGAGGAACTGGCAGCCATCAGCGACAGCTACAAGAAGGTCGCCGGTTATGACAAGTCCACCGTGACTGGCGCCCGCTAGCGCCGCGGAATGGACCTTTCCCTTCTCGCAATGATTGCCTTCGGCCTCGTGGCCGGAGGCCTGATCAAGGGCATGACGGGCATGGGCATGCCCCTGGTCAGCATGCCGCTGCTGACGGCGGCCATCGGCCTGCCCAGCGCCATCGGCCTGCTGACCACGTCCTATATCGTCTCGAACCTCTGGCAGATGGCCAGCCACGCCCAGCACGCCGGCGCCATCATGCCGCTGCTGCGCCGCTTCCTGATCTTCGGGACCCTTGGGGCCGTGGTCGGCAGCGCCTTTGTCAGCATCGCCCCGACCGACCTGCTTTCGGCCATGCTCGGGGCCCTGCTGCTTGCTTATTGCCTGACCCGGCTCCTGGCTCCGCACCTTATCATCAGCACCATGCACGCCACGCGGCTTGCCCCGGCCCTCGGCCTGATCTCGGGCCTCCTTCATGGCGCGACCGGCATTTCCTCCCCCGTCGCCGGCCCGTTCTTTCACGCAATCTCCACCAGCCGCGAACAGTATATCTTCGCCATCTCGGCCATGTTGCTGCTGTTTTCGATCACCCAGGGCGCCGTGCTGATCGGCAGCGGCGCCATCCCTTCGGCACTGCTGCTCTGGAGCCTTGCCGCCGTAATTCCGGTCTTTGTAGCCATGCAGCTCGGCAATGCGCTCGCCACGCGGGTCAACCAGCGCCTTTTCGAACATGGCATGCTGCTGTTTCTGGCCATCATGGGGCTGCGGCTGCTGATTGTGGGGTGGATGAACCTCTAGTCCGGCCCCCAGCAACTTGGTTGCCCTCAATCCCCTGCCCCGGTATCACCTTCACTCTGGACTGCGACAGTTGCGGCGCATCGATGCTGCAACGCGATAGGAGACATCTGATTGACTGACCAATTCGCCATTCCGTCCGGGGCCGACACCACCAACTCATCGGACGCGGCGAGTGACTCCCAGAGCATTGCCGAGTTGATCGAAAAGCTGCCGCTCTGGCGTCGGCCGGGCTATCTCATTCGTCGCCTGCACCAGATTCACTACGCCCTGTTCTTCGAGGAATTCGGCGATTCCGATGTCACGCCGGTTCAGTATGGCCTGCTAACCATTCTCTCAACCAATCCAGGCTGCGACCAGGTCACCATCGCCCACAGCCTGGGCATCGATCGCACCAACGTCGCCGATGTGCTGGGGCGTCTGGTCACGGCCGGCCTCGTGCAACGCGAGCGCAGCACGGTGGACCGCCGCTCCAATGTCGCCCGGCTCACCCCCAAGGGCGAGGAAACCCTTGCCACCATGATGCCAGCCATGGCCCGCGCCCAGACCCGCCTCCTGGAAGTCCTCGAACCCAAGCAACGCGAGGATTTTGTCCAGACGCTGATGACGCTGCTGGAAAAGCACAACAAGCATGGTCGCGCGCCGCTCAAGCTCAGCCGGCGCGAAACCTCGGTCTAGCCGGCGCTCAGAGCTTCATCAGCCGCCGCGCATTGTCGGCGCAGACCTTTTGCCTGACCGCATCCTCGAGCGGAGCCTGATCGATGAAGTCGCAGGCCAAGTCGATGGACTCATACGGATAGTCCACCGAGAACATCACCGCGTCTTCGCCCATCTCGCCGATTGCTGCCATCAGGGTGGCATTGGAGCAAACGCCCGACGTGGTGATGAAGATATTGCTGCCGAAATATTCCGACGGCTTCCTTTCCAGCGTGATCCCGTGGGAATAGACCGCAAATCGGCTGTCGAAGCGCCAGCGCATGAAGGGCAGTCCCTCGCCCATATGTCCCAAGATGACCTTGAGCCTGGGAAATCGGTCGAACACACCGCCAAACAGCATCCTCAGGGCATGGCTGCCGGTCTCGACGCCCCAGCCCCAGATGGCGCCCTGCAATTCGGGATGGCCGCGAAACACCTCCGGCTGCACAAAGGCACTGATCGGATGCAGATAGAGCGGCAGGTCCAGCGCCTGCAGGCGCTCCCAGACCACGTCGAACGCCCGGTCGTCGTAATACTGGCCAAGCGTATGTCCATTGACCATGGCGCCACAAAAGCCGAACTGGGACACCGTGCGCTCGAGCTCGTCGACCGCTGCCTGGGGCGATTGCATGGCCAGTGCGGCAAAGCCGCTGAACTGGTCGGGATGGCGAGCGATCTGAGATGCAAGGAAATCGTTGGCGATACGCGCCATCTCGATTGCCCTGCCCGTGTCCTTTTCGCCCTGCACGCCCGGCGCGGTTTGCGACAGGATCATCCGCTCGATTCCGGCGCGCTCCATCCGACGGATGCGCTCATCGTCGAAATCGGCCAGTTGCGCGGCCAAGCGGTCCTGGGCCGCCTGGTCCATCAGGCTGGTGAAGGACGCGGACATCGCTTCGAAGCCGGGCGTCATGAAATGTTCTTCGAGTGCGATCTTGCGGTGCATATCCATTCCTTGAGAGTTCGCTTGCCGTGGAATCAGGCCGCGGCAATTAGTCGGTATACTGACTATCTTAGCGCAAGTGATCCTGCGCCGGGTGAAGGTGTCGCCAGCAGCTAGTGCTGCCAGCAGGCCACGGCGTGGGTCGGCGTGACTTGCTTGAGCCTAGGGGTTTCCTCGCTGCAGCGGGCAATTGCGACCGGGCAGCGCGCGCGATAGCGGCACCCCGGCAGTGAGCGCGAGACCTCCACCCTGCTGCCCGCCGGGGCGGCGACCGATGATTTGACCCGCCCGCCCGGCACCGGCACCGGAATGGCCGCCAACAGCGCCCGCGAATAGGGATGCTGGGGCCGCTGGTAGATCGAATCCCGGTCGCCGATCTCGATAATGCGGCCGGAATGGATGATCGCGATACGCTGGGAAATATGCCGGATGACGCCGAGGTCATGGCCGATGAACAGGTAGGACAGGCCCATGGAGCGCTGCAGGTCCTGCATCAGGTTGATGACCTGCGCCCGCACCGAGACGTCCAGCGCCGAAACCGGCTCGTCGGCGACGATAAAGGCGGGTTGGAGGGCCAAAGCACGGGCAATACCGATGCGCTGACGCTGTCCGCCGCTGAAGCCATGCAGGTGCCGGTCGATGGTCGTGCGCGGCAGGCTGACGCAATCGAGCAGGTCCAGAACCCGGTCGCGGGCATCGTCGCGGTTCCGGGCAAGCCCGTGCACGATCAGCGGCTCGGCGATCAGTTCGCCCACGCTCATGCGTGGATTAAGGCTCGCATAAGGGTCCTGAAAGATGAGCTGCATGCGCTTGCGCAGCTGGCGCACCTCCTCGCCCTCGAGATTGGTGATGTCGCGGCCTTCGAAATCGATGCGTCCCGAGGACAGCTTGATGCGGCGCAGCAGGGCACGACCGATGGTAGACTTGCCGGAGCCTGACTCTCCGACCAGGCCCAGCGTCTCGCCCCGGGCGATGTCGAAGGTGATATCGTCCAGTACCTCGAAGTAACGCTGTGGCTGGCCGAAGCCGGCGCCCGGCACGGCATAGCGGACGCCCAGATCGGTGACGCTGAGCAGCCGTTCCTGGGCCTGCAGGTCGCCGGCAATCGCCGACGGACTAGGGGGTGCGAACATGCGAAGGCTCACTATGATACGTCGTTTGGGTGTTCCAGCACGCTGCGATAGACGCCGCTCCGGTCTGAATGCTGGGCGGCCTGGTCTCGCACAGGGCCAAAGCCGATGGGCATCGGGGCATGAACGGGCAGCCGGGCGGCGGCGCCAGCAGGTTGGGCGGCATCCCCTCGATCGACCACAGCCGCTCGTTGACCTGGTCGACGCGGGGCGTCGCCCGGATCAGGCCGCGCGTATATGGATGGCAGGGCTTGTTGAAAATGTCCTGCACGGGGGCATCTTCCATGATCTGGCCGCCATACATCACGGCGACGCGGTGGCAGGTCTCAGCGACCACACCCAGGTCATGGGTGATCAACATTACGGCCAGGTTCATCCGCCGCTGGATTTCTTCGAGAAGGTCGAGGATCTGCGCCTGCACCGTCACGTCGAGGGCCGTGGTCGGCTCGTCCGCCACCAGAAGTTCGGGCTCGCAGGCAATCGCGATGGCGATCATTACGCGCTGTCGCATCCCGCCGGAAAATTCGTGCGGCAATTGGTCGAGCCGCTGTTCGGGCATGCCGATGCCGACCATGTCGATCAGCTCAATGGCCCGCTCGCGCGCCTGCCGGCGGGACACGCCGAGATGGCGCGTCAGCACTTCCTGAATCTGCGCGCCGATGGTCATCAGCGGGTTGAGCGAAGTCATCGGGTTCTGGAACACCATCGAGAGCTTCTTGCCCCGGATGGACTGCGCCAGCGCCTTGCCCTTTGGCCCCAGGATCGAGCGGCCATCCCAGAGGATATCGCCCGAGGCAATGCGACCCGGCGCCTCGATCAGCCCCATGATGGCCTGCGCGGTGACGCTCTTGCCCGAGCCTGACTCCCCAACCAGGCCCAGCGTCTCGCCGCGATCGATGGTCAGCGAGACGCCGCGAAGGCCTTGGGCCGTGCCGGCCATGGTGTCGAAATTGACGCAGACATTGCGCAGTTCGAGCAGCGGTGGTGTCGAACCGATCATGCTGCGCTCCTTTTGGCCTCGGCGGCCCGGCGCAAGGCCCCGGCCTGCCCGCGAGCAAAGCGCTTCTCGCGCTCCTGGGGATCGGTGGTGACGCGCAGCCAGTTGGCGAAGAGGCTGATCGACAGCACGGTGATGGCGATGGCGAGCCCAGGGAAAGCCACGACCCACCAGGCCACGAAAATGTAGTTCTTGCCCGACGCCACATCGAGGCCCCAACTGGTGGCCGGCGGCTGTACGCCCAGTCCCAGGAATGAAAGTGCCGCTTCGGCCAGGATGATGTTGGTGAATTCCAGGATAGCCAGCGTCATCAGCGGCGAGATCAGGTTGGGCAGGATATGCAGGAACATGATCCGGCCCGGCTTGCAGCCCAGGATTTCCGCCGCCTCGATATATTCCATCTCGCGCACGCCCAGCACCACCGAGCGCACCACTCGCGCATAGATCATCCAGTTGGCGATCGCGAGCACGATGATCAACGTTGTAATGCCGGGCCCGACGGCCGAGATGACCAGCAGAATAAGCAGCAGGCCGGGCAATGCGACCTGCGCGTCGACGATGCGCATGATGACGCTGTCGGTGCGCCCGCCGCGATAGCCGGCGAGAAGCCCCAGCATGGTGCCAAACCCGCCGGCGACCAGCACCACTGCGGCCGCGATCAGCAAGGAGGCGCGACCACCATAGATGACGCGGGACAGGATATCGCGGCCCAGATGGTCGGTGCCAAGAAGGTGGGTCGTGCTGCCGCCCTCCATCCAGAATGGAGGATCCATGCGCGCGATGATGTCCTGCGCCGCCGGGTCATGCGGGGCGACCAGCGGCGCGAAGATCGAGGCCAGAACGACCACGAGCACGGCCACCAGGCCTGCCGTCGCGGCCTTGTCCTGCCAGAGTTCGGCCAAAAGCTCCCACCGCCGGCCCTTCGGTGGCGCCGTGTCGGCGCCGTAAACGGAAATTGCGGCCATGGTGCTATCCGATCTTGATCCGGGGATCGATCAGCTTGAACAGGACGTCCAGCCCGATGTTGAAGATGACGATGATGAAGGAAATGCAGATAACGATGGCCTGCAGCAGGAAAGGGTCGTTCCGCTGGATCGCCTGCATGGCGGTATAGCCCAGTCCCGGCCAGGCAAAGACGGATTCCACCACCACGGTGAAGCCAGCCAGCCCATAAGTCAGCTCCCAGCCGCAGAGCGTAAGGAACGGCACGAGAATATTGCGCAGGGCATGCCTGAACAGGATGCTGGACTGCGACATGCCCTTAACCCGGGCGGTTTTTACATATTGCTTGTTGAGTTCATCGATCATCGATGAGCGCACCAGCATGGTCAGCCGGGCTAGCGATGGCAGGGCCAGGGTCAAGGCTGGCATGACCAGATAGGCGGGTCCGCCCATCCCCGAGGTCGGCAAAACCTTCATGATCACCGCAAAGAACATGATCAGCATCAGCCCGACCCAGAATTGCGGCAGGGACAGGCCGACCAGCGCCACCGTGGTAACGGCCCGGTCGAGCAAGCCGCCCGGTCGTACCGCGGCGAAAATGCCCAGGAACAGCGACGCCACGATTGCCCCGCCGATCCCGGCCAGCAACAGGATGAGCGTATTGGGCAGCACTTCCCAGAAGATGGCCATGGCTGGTCGGCGCTGCCACAGGCTGTCGCCGAACTGCAGGCTGACCGCTTCTCCCACAAACGTGACGAACTGCTCGAAGATAGGCCTGTCAAGCCCGGTCTGGCGCGCAAATTCCGCACGTTGCGCATCGGTCGCCGACAGCGGCAAAGCCATGTCGACGGGATTACCGACAAGCCGGGTGATCACGAACACCACGGTGGTGACGACGATCACCACAATAAAGCCCTGCCACAGCCGATGGAGGAGAAACTTGGTCATGATGGTCCGTATCAGCAGCCGGAAAGCTTCATTTCGCGGATCATCAGCTTGGCGTCGCGGCGTGGATTCCAGTCCAGCCGCTCGGACAGGCCGTAGATGTCCTCGATATTGACCAGCGGTACCAGATAGTCGCGTTCGTTGGCATAGGCCGTGATCTTGGCATAGAGCGCCGCCCGCTGTTCTGGGTCGATCTCGGCTACAGCCTCGTTGATCCAGGCCGCCAGTTCCGCGTCGGAATTGGAGGCTGCCCCGCTCCCCGCTTGGTAGGCGAAGGTGGTTTCGCGGCTGGCATCGAGCAATTCGTTGGAATTGACCACCAGCACCGAATCCGGCCGGACGTCCTTGCTGAACAGGCGGGACAGGAACTGGCCCCATTCCTCGATCTCGACATTGACGGTCAGGCCGGTCTCGCCCCAATAGGCGGCAACCGCCTCGAGCATTTCGCGGTCCTTGAGCCAGCGGCCCGACTGACCCAAAAGGGTAATGGTTTTCCCGGTGGCGCCGGCATCCTCAACCAGCTTGCGCGCGGCCTCAGGATCATACTCGTAGAACGGCAGGTCCTTGTTGAAGCCGAAGGCGGCAGGATTGACCAGCTGCCCCTGGGCCGGATCGGCATAGCCGCCGAAAATGCTCTCCGCAATGGCCTCGCGGTCGATGGCAAGGTTGAGGGCGCGGCGCACTTCGGGAATGGCCGTCACGCCGGTGTCGGTCGCAAGGATAATGACCGGGGTTTCCAGCCCTTCGACGGCCACGGCCTTGGGCACCGAGCTGACGAATTCAGGTAGCAGGTTGACGATCAGGTCGAGCTCGCCGGCCAAAAGGCCCGAGAGGCGAGTGCCCGGCTCGCCCACGAAGCGCATGGTGGCATTTTGCACGCAGACCTTGCCCCCCCAGTAGTCGGCATTGGCTTCGAGTTGGATCTCCGAGCCGCGCTGCCAGCTGACGAACTTGTAGGGCCCGGTACCGACCGGCACTTCAGCCACCGCCGGATCGGTGACATAGGAGGCCGGCAGCATCTTCATCCAGTACATGCGGGAAGGCAGCATCGGATCGGGACCAGTGGTGGTGATGCGAACGGTCAGGTCATCCACTGCTTGGGCGCCGCTGATCGTGCCGAAATAGGCAAGCTGCTCGGAATTGAAGGCGGGGTCGATGACGCGCTGGATGCTGGCAACCACGGCATGGGCATTGAATGCCTCGCCATTGTGGAAGGTGATGCCATCGCGAAGCTTGAATTCCCAGGTGGTTGGATCGATCTGCACCGGTAGTTCGGCAGCCAAGCCTGGAACCAGTTCGCCATCGGGCAGCCGCTGCATCAGGGTTTCATAGATGTTGTCGCTGACGGCGCGCTCAGCGCCATCCTCGCGCGCCTGGGGATCCAAGGTCGACGGCTCGGCACTCAGGGCGATCGTGATATCCTGAGCGTTGGAAAAACTGGTTGAGGCCAGCAACAGCCCCATACCGACGGCACCTAGCAGAAATCTGTTCAGCTTCATTAGATCTGGACTCCCCATGCATTTGTCGTCGATCTGGGGCCGCTGCCCTCATCTCGATGTGCCAACTGTGTGACGCGCATCCGCACCCGTCAAGCAGTTAATCAGTATACCCCTCAATTTTTGCTATGAATTTGTACGCCGCCTAAAATCTAGGCTCATTGGCATAAAACTTATCCATTGCAGGGGTTTGCGGACGCCCTGCAAGATACCGCAAATCGAAAATTCTGCACCAGAGACATGACCTTAAAAATCTGCCAGGCCAAATGCGGCCTGGTCGATTTTAGGTCAGTCCGGCGACGGCAGTCCGATGAGCCAGTCATGCACGTCGTCTGCATCGGTCACATCGCCATATTTTTGCGCAATGTCATAAAGATTGGCGTCATGGGGCGCCTGCGCCCGATCGGCACAGCAATCGCGTGGCACCAGCACGTGAAAACCCGACTGCACTGCATCCACCACCGAGGCGCGCACGCAGCCCGACGTCGTCGCGCCAGTGACGATCAGCGTGTCCACGCCGGCCCCGGCCAACAGCGCCGCAAGCCCTGTGCCATGAAACGCCGAGGCGCCTTTTTTCTCGATGATGGCATCGACCGGCTGGACGCCGGTCGCCCTGTCAATCTCCACCAGCCGCGTGCCCTTGACCAACGCCGCCATGCCCGGGGCCTTCTTGAGCCAGGGCAGCAGCCCCAGTTCTCCCGCATGAAAGGCGATGGTGGTATAGATTACCGGAAAGTTCTTGGAGCGCGCCAGGTCAGTCAGCCGGCGAGTGGCGGCGATCTGCGCTGCCATTGTTGCGGCGGTCGGGTAGCGCGTATCGGTAAAGCCATAGCTGAAATCCACCACGAGGATGGCGGGCCGGCTGCCGCGCGGAACGGCCCGGCCAAAGCCAGCGGCGGAATAGACTTCAGCTTGCGACATGCGGGTTCTCCGAAAGGGATTGCGCGGCCCGCCATCGAGCGGGCCGCTAGCGGTCAGCGAGAGACCTGGATCTCTTTGACCACGATGTCGCCATCCACCACGATCGCCTTGTCGTCCAGGAACAGCGAGCAGTTGCGCATGGGGATGTCGAGATGGCAGGCCGTGTCGTTCGGACCGCCCAGCTCATTGTTCGGGCCGGTCGAAAACATCACATTGCCGTAGAAGCTGCGGGGCTCCATGCCCATGCCGCCCGGAAATTCGCCGGGCACCATGCTGTGCCACTTGGCATGCGGGTTCATGCCCCAGCCCACATGGCTCATGCCGTTGCCGCGCTTGTCGTTGAACGCTTGCATGTAGGACTTGACCAGTTCGCTATCGAGGCCCCCGCGAATGTCGACGATCCAGCCCTTCTCGATCGTGTAGGTGATCGGCTCGCGCACATAGATGTTCTGGGGCAGCAGAATATCGCCTGGCGCTACCACGATCTGCCCGTCCACACCGTCATCATCGCCGCCGGTGAACACGAAGCCAGAGGGCCAGTGGTCCCAGCGGCCCGGCTCGTCGGTGCAGGCATATTCGGCCACTGCGGGATAGGTATTGAGCTTGTAGGTCACGTCCGTGCCATGCGACGACGTAATGCGCATCACCTTGGCCTGGTCGAGCATGTCGGCGGCAATGGTCACCTTCTCGCGCAATTCCGGATAGGGCATCATCCGGGCCAGGAGTTCGGGCGGCTCGACCGCGGTCAGGATGCGCGTTCCCGCAGCCTGGATGGCGAACTGTTCCGGCGAGAACAGCAGAAACACGCAATCGATCAGCATATCGCAATTCTTGAGCGCCTCGACGGCTTCGGGCAGCGCCGCCAGCCCGGTCACGCCTACATTCCAGCCGCCGGTCGGCAGGGGCGCCGGCAGGCGCATGTGATACATGCGGGCGCCCAGTCGCTGGCCGGCGGCCATGAAGGCATCCGCATAATCCAGCCGGTCATTGCCCTGAGTCAGCACGATGAGCTTTTCGCCCTCGTGGACCCCCGACATTTTCAGCTGGTGGAGGCAGATTTCGGCGAAGCTTGCTTGATCCATGTCCGATGCTCCTTTGATCTAGGCTAGACGGAAAAATCCATGACCGCGGCGAGGAATCCCTCAAGGTCATCCCAGGGGATCATGTGGCCGGCGCCTGCGACGCGACGAGTCTCGATCTGCGGCGCCAGTCGCTGGATTTCGGCGACGTCTTCGGGGAGCACCACCGTTGCGGCCCCGGCCGTGACCAGCCGCATGCGCAGGCGCAATTGTGCCAGGTCCGCGTGAATGTCATCGGTATGGAAGCCGTCGAAGGCGGTGCGGATCGCGCCCCAGGCGCAGGTATGCAGCCACTCGGTTCGCAAGGCGACCTGCTCGTCGGTCCAGGTCGGGCAGAATTTGCGCATCTCCTCGAGCGTGCAGCCGCGCTCCGCCAGCCGGATGGAGTCGCCGTACCAGGCCCAGTTGGCAGGATAAGGTCGCCGGTTCGGGCCGGAAACAGGCGGATCGACCAGGATCAGGCCGGACAGCGAATCGGGCGCCAGTCGGGCCGCGCGGATGCCGATCCGGGCGCCCATCGAATGGCCGAGCAGGATCGGACGCTCCATGCCCAAGGCTACCGCAACTGCATCAGCCGCCAGCGCATCTAGCGTATAGTCGAGGTCTCCAGCCTGGCTGAGCCCCCGGCCGCGCACGTCCAGCACATGGACGTCGAACTTCTCGGCCAGTCGCTCGGCGACGAAATTCCAGGTGATGGCCGGCGAAGTGATGCCCGGCACCAGCAGCATTTGCCGCCCGGGCCCGGCGTGATGCAACAGGTGCTGCCTGATCCCATTGGCGTGAAGATTGTAGCCGCGCACTGGCGGCGCCATCTCAATAGGCACCCGACAGCAGCGCCCCGCCACCGGGAACGCGCGTGTCGACATTGAGGGCGCGCAGCATCTGCCAGGTGGTCGCGATGGCCGCGGTGATTACCGGCTTGCCCGACTGCGCCTCCACGATCGGCACCGCCGCGAGCGAAGGCATCTGCACGCAGGCCGACAGCACGATGGCATCCACATCGTCGGTTTTCATCGAAGCCACGATAGCGGGCAGGTTCATCGGATCGTGCGCGGCGACCTTGAGATTGTCGGAAATCTCCAGCGCCCGCCAATCCGCCACCTCGATGCCCTCGTGGCGGATATAGCCGACCACCATTTCGGCGAGCGGCTTCATATAGGGCGTTACCACTGCGACCCGTTTGGCGCCGATCGCATGCATAGCCTCAATCAGCGCTCCTGCCGAGGTGATGACCGGCGCCGGCGCTCCATTATCCTCGGCCACCTTGGCCAGCCTTTCGGCCGAAGCGCGGTGATAGCCATGTCCCATCGACATGATGGCCACCAGGCACGCATAGCCCATGACGTCGACGCGGGCATCACTGAGCTCGAGCGCGCAGCGGTCGCTGTCGCCATCCATGCGCGCCAGCTCTTCCCTGGTCACATGCTTCATGCGCATGCGTGAGGAATGAAAGGTGAAGCGTTCGTCGCCCACCGTCTCGCGCGACCGCAGCAGAGTCGGGATCTCCGTCTCCATCGTGACATTGGAACTGGGGACGATCTGCCCGACCTTGAAACGCTGCATGGCTTGCTCCTTTATTCTCAACAGGCATAATTATTCCGATGAAGAATATCAAGCGGGTTTTTGGAAGGGACACGTGTCACCGCATTAAACATCCCTGTCGAGCCACAAGACCCGCCACAAGCAGGTGCCCCCAAGGTGCAAGAACCCCCGATATGATTCCTCCCGCGCCGCCACCGCCTGCCCCTGATGTCGCTGGTTTATTATTCGCCTGAAGATTATAAGCGCCTTGTCAGCACCCTCGGATTAGGGAAGAAACAGGCCCAGTTTACCCGGAGCATGACATGAGCAAGCCGTCGCCCCGGCGCGGACCCGGACGGCCCAAGGACGACGGCGAACTGCGCGAACGCATTGTCGACCAAGCCGAGCTGGCCTTTGCCGAGCGCGGTTTTGCCGGCACCAGCCTGCGCGACGTGGCTGCCCAGGCCGGCGTCAACCAGGCGCTGATCCGCTATTATTTCGGCAGCAAGCAGGACCTGTTCGACGAGGTGTTCCGGCGCAAGGGCAGCTCCATTTCCGGACGCCGCCATGTGCTGCTCGACCAATTGCTCGCCCGGCCCGAAACGCCCGGCGTCGCCCAAATCATCCGCGCCTATCTGCAGCCGCAATGGGACATGAAGAACAGTGGCCCTGCCGGCGCCGCCTTTGTCCGCCTGCAGGCCCGGCTTCATGCCGAGCCGGAAGAACACGCCCTGCGGCTGCGGCGCGAAGTCTATGACGCTTCCGTGCTGCGCTATATCCAGGCTCTGTCCGCCATCCTGCCCGCCATTCCCCGCGCCACCATCAGCATGCGAATGGCCTTTCTCGTGGGCACATATCTGTTCATGCTCAACGATCTCGGCCGGCTCAACGATCTCACCGAGGGCCAGATCGGCGAGCTCGACAGCGAAACCATCCTCGAGGACATGGTGCGCTTCTTGTCCGCCGGGATCAGTGCCGCCGTCTGACGTCGCAGCATTCCCGCAAATTCCACCGAGATTTTTCCGGGATATCAGGCACCGACACTGGCGATGATGCTCATGAAGGGCTGCGCGATATCAACAACGTCGAGCCGCCATCGATACCCAGCACACATCGTGGTGGCCGACTCGCTGACGAGGGAAGCCATGATCGTTCGTTAGCTGACCTACCCTCCCAGGTGAGCCGCACGCTAAAACAGCTTCTGCCATTAACTCGCTGTTAGCCATTAACCCGTTGGAGATTAACTTTAGCCGGTGGCGGCGATAACCAACTTGCTTTAAGAGCGAAGTGACCGCAGCGCCTAAAAATTCGTGGAGATCTCCAGTGGGTAGAACGACGACGCCGATCGAGAGGCAGGCATCGGCCAGCTTCGGCAAACTTCGGTTTACCGCGCTAGCAGCGATCATCGTTGGCCCAGTTGCTTTACTGACTGCGGCGGACGCCGAAGCTCAGGACCTGGGGACCTTCGGCGTGTTGGCAGGCTCGACCGTGACCAACACTGGGAGCACCACGATCAACGGCAATGTTGGTGTTTCGCCGGGTACCGCAATCACCGGCTTCCTTCCCGGCATCGTCACCGCCCCATACACGATTTATCAGAACGAGGGCGTAGCTTTACGAGCGCAAAGTGACCTCACCACGGCCTACAACATTCTGGCGGGCAGGAGTTTTACCACCGACCTTACCGGCCAGGACCTTGGGGGCCAGACGCTGGTTTCAGGCGTTTACAACTTCAATAGCTCGGCACAGCTCACGGGGAACGTCACGCTTGACGGGCAAGGCGATCCGGAGGCCGTTTTCATCTTCAACATCGGCAGCACGCTAACTACGGCAAGCGCGTCGTCCGTCCTGCTGATCAATGGCGCTCGCGCAGGCAATGTATATTTCAGGGTGGGCAGCTCCGCGACCCTAGGCGCCGCGACCGAGTTCCAGGGCAAGATTCTGGCGCTTACCAGCATCACACTTGTCACCGGCACCACCATCAACTGTGGCGCTGCGCTGGCGCGCAATGGCGCCGTGACCCTGGACACCAACGTCGTAGGGATCTGCCCGGTCGCGGCCGGCACCATAGGTGACGTGCTCGATGACGAAGACACGCCCGACAACGCACTGGAGCTCGGCGGCGCTATTGATGACATCGTCAATGGCGGCGGCACCCTCCCCCTCGGTTTCGAGGTTTTGCCGCTCCTGACTGCGAGGGAACTGGCCGACGCGCTCAACCAGATCTCCGGTGAGCTTGCCACCGGCGTAGCGCCAGTTGGCACGCAGGCGATGAACTCATTCATGAGCCTCGTAATCGATGATCGGCGAGGACTTGGCGTCATCAATATGCCGCTCGAACAATCGCCTAATACGGTCAGCGTTCTGGGCTATAGTGCGGCGCCCGCTCCAGCTGGCGGCGAGGCATTTGCAGAGATCGATCGCGCGGCGACCAAGATGCCCGATATCGGCAGTTGGCAGATATGGTCGGCCGGCTTTGGCAACCAGCACGATGTGGGCGGGGGAGGAGCAAACGGCACAAGCGACCGGTGGTCTCGCGACATGGGATTGGCCATTGGCCTCGAGCATCAAAGCACCGCGGATACTCTGTTCGGCGTAGCCGCAGCGATCGGCGGCACCAACTTTGGTCTCTCCAACGATCTGGGCAGCGGGCGCAGCGCGTTGTTCCAAGGCGCTGTTTATGGCCGGTCAGAGCTGGACAACGCCTATGTCGCCGGTGCGCTTGGCTATGGTTTCCACGATGTTTCAACCAGCCGCTATGTGACCTTTGCCGGCATAGATCACCTGACGGCAGAGTTCTCCGCTCACAATGTCGCGGGCCATATCGAGACCGGATACAAGCTAGGTGTGTTTACGCCCTACGCGTCACTGCGGGGCCAGGCGTTCAGGACGCCGTCATATGGCGAAAGCACGGAAGCAGGCAATTCAACCTTCGCACTGGACTACGAAGCGCAAACAACCTTGTCAGCGCGGACGGAAATCGGCGCGAGAATTGATACGACCACTGAACTGAACAACGGCACGCTGGGACTGCACGCAGGCGCTGCCTGGGCCCACACCTACTGGCCCGAGACCAGCCTCAACGCAGCGTTCCAGGCACTTCCTGGATCCACTTTCACGGTAGAAGGGACGCCACCGGCTTCAGACTCGTTGCTGTTGTCGGCCGGCGCCGAATTTACCCTGGACACAGGGTTGTCGTTGGCCGGTTCACTCGAGGGGGAATTTGGACGGAACGCTCAGTCCTATGGCGGCAACTTAAAGTTCAGCTACAGTTGGTGAGCACCCGCTTTCGGCGGGACACTTGCTAACAGCAAAAATTAGCACGAATATCGGTGGCAACATTCAAGTCTCATCACTAGGCCCTAGCTGCAGGGAAGCTGTATACCGCCACCTTGTTGCGCTCGTTTTGATCAGCCTAACGGTCCTCCTGACTGTATCATCGCCGGCGTCGGCTCTTGGTGATGTCGTTGCTTTCAGGGGCGACAACCCCCGGGGCACTATTGTGGTGCGGACCGACGAACGGAGGCTGTATCTTGTGCTGGGGGATGGACAGGCACTGAGTTATCGTGTGGGCGTGGGACGCCCAGGCCTACAATGGTTCGGGACCACGTCGATAACTGGCATGTACCTCCGTCCGAACTGGGCGCCGCCTCCCGAGATTAAACGCGATCAGCCGAACTTACCTGATGTCATCCCTGGAGGGTCCCCCGCCAACCCGATGGGCGAAGCTGCAATGACGTTGTCGGGCGGCTCCTACGCCATTCACGGCACCAACATGCCGAACTCGATCGGCGGCTTCGTTTCGTATGGGTGTATTCGAATGCACAATCAGGATATAACGGACCTCTTCAATCGCGTGAGTGTAGGAACTCAGGTGATAGTGACCCGCTAAAAGGGTCGATAAGGCCGCAGACGCCCGAACTCGCAGGGCGCCCCCGACATAGATAGCTGCTGCAGGTTGTTCGCCACATCGGCTAGACGTCGGCGGTTGCAACTCAGCGTGGCGGCGTCCGATGCTTGATCTTGGACGTGCTCAGCCGGAATGGCAACTTGCATGGCTTTGATGCCATGGGACGAGAGCACATGACTGCGGCTCATCTCATAAGCTTGCAAGTGCACGCCCGTACCATCTAGGAAGAGGTGGAGCCTGCTTTCTGTTGCTCCAGGAATTGAATGACCAAGGACAAGCATCGCGAACCTCTGCTGTGGCAACCAAAGAACCTTGTGCGCGCCATTGAGGCAGCCGGCGTGGGGCTATGGTCGTGGAACGTCGATACCGACGCGCTGACCATGGATGCGGTGGCCTACGAGTTGTGGGGGCTGGATCGAGGTCGGCAGGTCAACTTTGAAGACCTGTCTGCCCATATCCACCCGGCCGACCGCGACAGAGTTCGAGCGGCATTCCAAGCAACCCGGGCGGTTCTGGGGCCGTATGATATCGACTTCCGTATCATGGCTGGGGAAGAGCTGCGTTGGATCTCAGCCCGTGGAAAAGGGGACGATGAAGGCATTGTCGAACGGATCATGTTCGGCATTTTCCTGGACTCCACTGGCCGGAAGCAGGCGGAAGAAAGCCGTGAGCTCCTCGCGGGAGAGATGAGTCATCGCGTTAAAAACCTGCTTGCCATTGCTGCTGGTCTCACCGCCATAACCTCCCGCTCCACCTCAACGGTGGACGACATGGCCCGCGAACTCACCCAGCGGCTCACCGCATTGGGGCGTGCTCATGACCTGGTCCGCCCGCTGCCGGGTCAAGACGGCGGAGCGGCGGCGCTGCTTGGTGACCTGTTGACTGTGCTGCTCGCTCCCTACGATGACTTGGGGGCGTTCAGCGGGCGCATTCGGGTGTCCGTGCCGCGAATGAGCGTTGGAGAGACCTCCACGACCACGCTTGCCCTTATCGTACATGAACTGGCGACCAACTCCCTAAAGTATGGCGCGCTGTCGGTTGATACCGGCGTCCTAGACGTGTCCTGTTCGGCTCAGCACGAGGCCGTCACTCTTGTTTGGACCGAAAGGGGCGGACCAAAGGTCGAGGCACCTAGCGGGCCGTCTGGCTATGGCACCAAGCTGCTGGAACGAAGCGTAGCAGGAGCATTGCGAGGATCCATCTCCTATAATTGGGATGATGCCGGAACCATCATCACGCTGAAACTCGACCCTGAGCGCCTCGCGCAATAAGGCCAAAGCCGGTAAGGTTTACTTGTAAGCAAGCCTCAGTTCATGGCCGTGGGTCGCACCATCCCGTTTCAGGCTGAGCCCATCCCAGCTTACCCCTTGGCTTTTGTAGTTCTCGTCACCAGTAGCTGGTTAAGTCGCATCTTGTCAGCGTCAACAACCTCGAACACGTAGCCGGCGGCTTCCACCTTGTCGCCCTTGCGCGCGCCCCGGCGCAAGCGGTGGACAATAAATCCGCCAATCGTCTCGTATGCGGCTTCAGCCTCCAGATGCTTGATCCCCAGGGTTCGGGTTACATCCATGAAGGGTGCAACCCCGTCGACCAGCCAGCTGTGTTCGTCGCGTTTAAGTATCGCTTGTTCTTCAAACGGGTTCGCAAGCCCCTGCATCAAAGCGCCCATCAAGTCCTTGAACGTGACCACACCCACAACATGGGCGTATTCACTCACAACGAGGGCAAAGCCGGTGCTCTGGGCCTGAAACTCCGCCAGCACCTCCCACACATTGAGCGTGTCAGGCACGGACAACACGTCTCGGCGGGCCTTAGCGAAATCCACCTCGCCCTGCTTGTCGATCGCCGTTGCCAGTACGTCTTCGGCACGAACGCATCCGATCACTGCATCGATGCCGCCATCGCAGATCGGATAGTGCGAAAAGGGCCGCCGCCGTACCTTGTCCTGCTGCACCTCGTGAGGGTCACTGATGTCGAGATAAACAATGTCATCGCGTATAGTCATGACCGAGGTGACGCTGCGCAGTTCGAGCGCCAAAACATTTTCGATCAGTCGATGCTCGTTCTTCATCAGAATGCCCGACGCTGCACCCCCCGCCAAAATGAGGCGGAAGTCCTCGGCGGTCACTTCGTCCGCAGCGACCTTGGGCTCGACATTGAACCAGGCAATGATGACATCTGATAACTTGCTGAAGAACCACACCAAGGGCTTCAGCACTCTAACCGAGGCCTCTGGAAACCAAACCAGCGACAGCGCCACCTGCTCCGGCACCAGCATGGCAATGCGCTTGGGCGTCAGATCTGCCAGCAGCACGAACAGCATGGTCACCAGCAGGAACGCTAGCACCGAGCCCATTCCCAGGGCCAAGTCCGGAGCAAATCCTAAAAGCTGCAGACCACTGGCAAACACCGGACCGAATGCGTCATGCCCTAGCGTTCCGGCGAGGATGGAAACGGCATTGGTCACGATCTGCAACGCGGTTATCACACCGCCTGCATCTGCTCGCAGCGCCAGGAACCGAACAGCTTTTCCGTTGCCGGCTTCGGCGAGAGCTCGAATGCGAACCTCCCGCGCCGCTGCGAACGCAATTTCGGACAGGGAAACAAGGACGCTGACACCGATCAGCCAGACAATCAGCAAGACGCCGAGAAAGGGAGTCATCAAAGCTCCAATAAGAAGGGGACCAGAGTTGTACAGGACCGGGATCAGCCGTGACCAATGAGGACCAAGAGCCACTGCTCCTCATTCGAATTCAGCGAACTCGGCTGCGAGAGCCATGTCTGAAGCAAGGAGCGTCTTCACCACGGTTTGTTCGCCAGCGACACAGAATCCAACACAGCAACCTTAACATCCATGCGCAGGAAAGTGTTACCAAGACCGCTGAAAGCTGTCCGATGCTAGTGCTGCAACGAGGGCGTCATCAGCCTGCTTGCGGATCTTGGGGGGATGTGGACGCCCTACAAGGCTATGGGGAGGCTATTTCGCCTCGACCTCCTGCCGGTGCCAACACTCAGTCGGCTCGCAACGCGGGCACCAAGTGAGGAGGAACGCGGTCCGCTCCTGAAACTTCGAGAGCTGCACATCCCAAGCCATTGGTTGCTCGCAGCACGGGCAAACGATCAATGGCGCCAGATCTCCCGCCGAATGCGCATTTCCCTCCAGACTGCCTCAAACTCGTCGTTGAGGTCCAACGCCGAGCATGAACTTCCACGCAACTTCTAACTGCCCGAGGCTGTCCGGCACACCCATAGTCGCGCCAGATGACAATCGCCTTACAACGGCGCAAGCTGTATGTCATAGTTTTTTCAATGGCTTATCGGAACGATCTGCCCGGGCCACGGGTTGTGTAGCGCAAACATGAGAACCTCAATGAACAAGCTGCTCACTTTCGTCACGATAGCCGGTCTCGCCACCACCGCATTGTCCGGCACTGGCTTCGCACAGACTGCTGCGCCCGCCACAGCAACAGCCGTTGCCGACCTCAACATTCGTTCCGGGCCAGGGCCTCAGTATGCGTCAATTGGCTTTTTCGCCAATGGGGAGATCACCGACGTGAATGGTTGCCTGCAGGGTAGCAAGTGGTGCCAGGTAAGCTACGACGGTGTGACCGGATGGTCGTATTCAGATTACCTTACGGCTGACCTCTCGGGTGAAGTCGTGGTGCTAACCGAACGGTATTCGGATGTCGGGCTCGCGACTGTGACCTATGAGGATGACGGTGCTGCCGCTGGTGGCGCCGCAGCCGGTGCAACCACCGGCGCTATCGTTGGCGCGCTCGTCGGGGGGCCAATAGGCGCTGTTGTTGGTGGGGTTATCGGTGCAGGCAGCG
>JAQGKH010000237.1 GCA_028290225.1 Devosia sp.
TCGGGCCTGAGAACGTGCACTGCATCATGCTGCCCTATCATTATACGTCGGAGGCGAGCCTCACCGATGCCAAGGAATGTGCCGAACTGCTGGGCGTGCGCTATGATGTGGTGGCGATCGGCGGACCGGTGGATCTGGCGCTCAAGGAACTTGAGCCCGTTTTTGCCGGCCGTCCGGCCGATCTCACCGAGGAAAACATCCAGTCACGCATGCGCGGCGTGGTGCTGATGGCAGTCTCCAACAAGCTGGCCTCCATGCTCCTGAGCACCGGCAACAAGTCGGAAATGGCGGTTGGATACGCCACCATCTATGGCGACATGAATGGCGGCTACAACCCGCTCAAGGACATGCTCAAGATGCAGGTTTACAAGCTCGCCGCCTGGCGCAACAGCCATTTGCCCGGGGATTGCCTTGGCCCGTCCGGTCTCGTCATTCCCCAGAACATCATCGACAAGGCCCCTAGTGCCGAGCTGCGCCCGGATCAGACGGACCAGGATAGCCTGCCGCCTTATCCGGTGCTTGATGCGATCATCGAGGCCATGGTGGAAGAGGAGCTTTCGGTCGCCGAGATCGTGGCCCGGGGCCATGACCTGGCGCTGGTGCAGCGCATTGAAAAGCTGCTCAACATCGCCGAATACAAGCGCCGCCAGTCCCCGCCGGGCCCCAAGATCACGCGGCGCGCCTTCGGGCTGGGCCGGCGTTACCCGATCACCAACGGCTACCGCGATCGGAGCGGCGCATGAGCGCGCCGGTAGTTCGCTGGGCTCCTTCGCCGACCGGGCGCATTCATCTGGGCAATGCGCGGCCGGCGCTGCTGAACTGGTTCTTTGCCCGCCGGCATGGTGGCCGCTACGTGCTGCGCATGGACGACACCGATGCGGTGCGCTCCACCCGTGAGTTCGCCGACGGCATCGAGGCCGATCTCGCCTGGCTGGGCGTCACCCCCGACCTGCTGGTGCGCCAGTCCGAACGCACGGCGCTTTACGAAAAGGCGCGTGAAAAGCTGATCACAGCCGGTCGCCTTTACCCATGCTACGAAACCGAGGACGAGCTCGACCGGCGCCGCAAGCGGGCCCGTGCCCTGGGCAAGCCACCCATCTATGACCGGGCAGCGCTCAAGCTTTCCCGAGCCGACCGAGCCCAGCTGGAAGCCGAGGGTCGCCGCCCCCATTGGCGCTTCAAGCTGGACGGCAAGCCCGTTCAGTTCGATGACCTGATCAAGGGTCCCCAGACCGTCAACACCGCTTCCATGTCCGATCCGGTGCTGGTGCGCGAGGACGGCTCCTACCTTTATACGCTCCCCTCCGTCGTCGATGACATTGACCTGGGCATCACCCATGTGATCCGCGGGGAAGACCATGTGTCCAATACCGGCACGCAGATCGAGATCTTTGAAGCGCTGGGCGGTGCCGTACCCCAATTCGGGCACCACAACCTCTTGACCGACGCGGAAGGGCAGGGCTTTTCCAAGCGCCTCGGTTCGCAATCGATCAGCGACTTCCGCGCGCAAGGCTATGAGCCCTTGGCCGTCGCGATCATGGCGACGTTGACGGGCACCAGCATCCCCATCGAGCCCTACCAGTCGCTCGATGCAGTCGCGCAACTGCTCGATTTCAATGCCATCTCGCACGGACCGGCGCGGTTCGATCCGGCGGAACTGGATTCGCTCAATGCCCGCCTGCTGCACGCCATGCCTTACGCCCAATCACAGCCGCGCCTGGCTGCGCTCGGGCTGGACGGCGAGCCGCTTTGGCTGGTGCTGCGCGAGAACCTAGGCAAGTTCGGCGATGTGGCTGAATGGGCCAAACTGGTCACCGGGCCGGTTGAACCCGTGATCGCCGATGAGGACCGCGAGTTTTTGGCGATGGCGCGCGAACTGCTCCCGTCCGAGCCGTGGTCGCTCGACACGTGGGGCGAATGGACCGGTGCCCTCAAGGGGCAGACCGGCCGCAAGGGCAAGGCGTTGTTCCTGCCCCTGCGGCTGGCGCTGACCGGCCGGCACGACGGCCCCGAGCTTAAGAGCCTGTTGCCGTTGCTTGGGCGTAAGGCGTGTCTGGACCGACTACCCTGACCACCTTGTCGCCGAACTGCACCAGCCGCAGGCTCTTGTCTTCGGCATTCTGAGGGACAGGCCGGGTCACCGGCGTTTCACCCGGGCCTGCGGGACGCGGACGGGGGAGGGGAACGCTGACCAGGGCAGCGGTTTGCAACGGCGCCTCAATGGGCGCGACGGCGGCTGGCATTTGCCGGCGCGGGTCGCGCGGCGGCAGGGGGAAGCTCACCCCGGAAATCTCGGCCATGCTCCGGCTTTGCCCATCAGCCGAGGTGGCGCTCCGGATTGTGCCACCGCCCGCCGGCATCGTCCGGCAGCTGCTTTTCATGTCTACCGCTTCGCGATAAGCAAAGGCCTTGGGCAGTGCCGTATAAGGCTGGCCATAGAGGTTGCGCATCTGCTCAACTTCCTGGCCGGGATTATCGTAGAAATAAAGCTCAACCTGGGTGTCGGGGCACATGGCCTGGCACTGCTGGGCGTCATTGGTGACGTAGTCCGGCAGGGTGGCGTAGCTGATGGGCCAGAAATAGCCATCGCTCAGGCGCACGCACAAGGTGCGTACGGTATTGGCTCCCTGGTTGCCCCAATAAGCGCCGTCATCAACGAAATCGCCATCGGTGAAATCGCCCTGCGTGGTTGTGCCGAACACGCGATCAAAGACCGACTGGCGATCCTGGGAGAACCCCGCGCTGGATCCACGATTGGTGCCGCAGCCGAACCGGGCCAGTTCCTGAAGAATGGCTTCGCGCTGCTGGGCCACGGCGCCAGCGCTGTCGACGGACTGGGAAACGGCGGCATATTGATCGCGCAACTGCAGCACATCCCGGCCGATCCCCTGGCA
>JAQGKH010000253.1 GCA_028290225.1 Devosia sp.
CAGGTCATTGGTCGGGCGGTAGTCGTCGTTGCCGAACCACACCGCGGCCACGAAATTGCCGGTGAAGCCGCAGAACCACGCATCGCGATAAGAAGAAGTGGTGCCCGACTTTCCCACCGCAGGCACGCCCGGCACATCGGCGCGCCGGCCGGTGCCGCCGGTGACCACGGTGCGCATCATGTGGTTCATGTTGGCGGCGGTGGTTTCGCTCAGGATGCGCTCGCGCGGCACTTCGGGATCCACCTCGAACACCACTTCACCGGTGAGGGTGGACATGCGGGTGATGCCATAGGCCGGGGTCTTGAGCCCGCCGCTGGCCAGCACCGCATAGGACGAGGTCATGTCCAGCACCGACACGGAGGCGACGCCCAGCGCCAGGGACCGGGTGATGGGGTAATCGGCCTGCAGGCCCATGCGGTGCGACAGGGCGGCGATCGGCTCGCGCCCGGTCTTGATCGACAGGGTCACGGGCACGGTGTTGAGCGATTGGGCAAAGGCCGATTCCAGCGACACATTGCCCTTGTAGTTGCGCCCGTAGTTTTGCGGGCACCAATCGCCGATGCAGACGGGCCGGTCTGTGATGGTGTCCTTGGGCGTCAGGCCCAGCTGCTCGAAGGCTGCGGCATACACAAAGATCTTGTAGGCCGAGCCGGGCTGGCGGGTGGACACGATGGCGCGGTTGAACTGCGACTTGCCGTAATCGGTGCCGCCCACCATGGCGCGGATGGCGCCATTGGTGTCGGTGACCACCATGGCGGCCTGGTCCACGTCGTATTGCTCGCCGTTCTCGCGCACGACGGAGGTCACCGCTTCCTCTGCATATTTCTGCAAGGTGGTGTCGATGGTGGTGCGCACCACGAAATTGTTGGAGGTGTGATTGGACGCTTCGATCAGCCGCTTGGCCTGCTCGAACGACCAATCAAGGAAGTAGTTGGGCGAGTTGATGTCCTCGCTGCGATCCACCGGCGAAGCGGGGTGGCGCCGGGCGGCGGTCACCTGGCCTTCGGTCAAAAAGCCGGCGGCCACGAGGTTGGTGAGCACCAGATTGGCGCGGCCGCGCGCGGCGGCCAGGTCCACATGCGGGGCGTAACGGGTGGGAGCCTTGAACAGGCCCGACAGCATGGCCGCTTCAGCCAGCGAGATATCCTGCACGCGCTTGCCGAAATAATAATCGGAGGCGGCGGTGACCCCATGATTGCCGCCGCCCATATAGGCGCGGTCGAAATACAGCTTGAGGATCTCGTCCTTGGTGTAGTGCCACTCCAGCCAAAGCGCGAGGTAAGCCTCGATGATCTTGCGCTCCAGCGTGCGCTCGGAGGACAGGAAGAGGTTCTTGGCGAGCTGCTGGGTAATGGAGGAGCCGCCCTGGGTCGAGTTCTCGCCGGCCGCATTGCTGACAAGGGCGCGCAACGTGCCGACGACGTCGATGCCGAAATGCTCGTAGAAGCGCCGGTCCTCGGTCGCGAGCGTGGCCTTGATCAGGTAGTCGGGCATGTCCGCCAGCGCCACCGAATCGTCCGAGCGGATGCCACGGCGGCCGATTTCGTTGCCGAACCGGTCCTGGAAGATCACCGAGTAATCCTCGGCTTTGTTGTATTCGCCCGAAGCGGTCGCATCAAAGGCCGGCAAGGCGAGGGCAGTCATCAGCACGGCGCCGATGGCCCCGAAGCTGAAGGCGTCCGACAGGATCTCGACAAAGAAGCGCTTGATGCCGGCAACATGGAAAATGGACATGAAGTCCTGGAAGCGCGTATAGCCGCGCCCCAGCCAGTGCCAGAATTCATAGATCGAGGAATCCAGCCATGCATCGGCGGCCAGCATGCCGCCTTTGTTGCGGCGCTTTTGTTTGGTGTAGAATGGATCGGACAAGAGGCAACCCCGGCTGGCTCACGCGATGTTGTCCAGCTTTACGCCGCAAGGCAACACAATCGCTGGAATATGATTGCGCCGAGGGCGCGGCAAGGGCAAACCCGCAACACCGTCAACCCTGCGCTGGGACAGCATGGCCTTCTGGGAAGAAAAGACGCTCGAGCAAATGACCGATGCGGAGTGGGAAGCGCTCTGCGACGGCTGCGGGCGGTGCTGCCTGATCAAGCTGGAGGACGAGGATAGCGGCACACTCATCACCTCCGATGTGCGCTGCCAGCTGCTGGATGGCGACAGCTGCGCCTGTACGAATTATCCCGGCCGGCAAGCGGTGGTGCCCGACTGCATCAAGCTGACGCCGCGCAACGTGGCCGAGATCAAGTGGATTCCCACCACCTGCGCGTATCGACGGCTGGCCGAGGGCAAGGGGCTCGCCTGGTGGCATCCGCTGATTTCGGGCGATCCGCAAACGGTTGTCGATGTCGGTGTTTCGGTCAAGGGCCGCACCTTTGACGAGCGCTCGGTGGCGCCCGATGAATGGGAAGAGCACGCGGTGGACTGGCCCGAATGGGAGCCGCCCGAACACCTTTAACCCCGCATTTACCATGCTGGCTGACCCGGTTTTAACCATGGGCGCGGCAAAGGGGAGGGGTTGAACGGGTGGGGAGCGCTGGCATGACGGACCTTCTTTCGAGTGGCAACCCGGACCTGTTCTGGGATCGGCTGCGCTCGGCGCTCCAGGGCTTGCGGCCCGCGCGCTTGTCCGCTCCAGCCACCCGGATCGATGGTCGACCCAGCATTGCCACGGCCCGCCCGGCCATGGATCCGGAAACCGATGCGGCCCTCGATTGGGCCTGGCACACCGCCAGGCGCATGGATGGGCCTGTCAGCCTGCTGTTGATCGGCATTGATCGACGCGACGATTACCTGCGGATCTATGGCTCGGAAACGGGCGAGGACTGCGCGCGGCTGGTGGGCGAGGCCATCAGCAGCGCCTTGCCGACCGGGGAAGTAAGCTTTCTGCGCTTCGGCCCGGGCGAATTCCTCGTGCTGCTGCCCGGGATGAACCGGGGAATGGCGCGCAAGCTCGGCCGTCGCGTGCTTGGCGCGGTGCGCCAGTGCCGGTTCAGCCACAAGGAAAGCCATGCGGGGGTGGTGACCGCCAGCGCCGGACTGGCCAGCGCCATGCCCGATGCTTGGCAGGCCGGTGAAGTGCTGCGCCGAGCCGCAACAGGACTGCGCAAGGCCCAGCGCGGCGGACTGGGGCGGATCAGCGTCAACGAATTGCGCGGTTCGGTGCGCCGCGCGGCCTAGGAAGGGTTCCCCTGCGGGCCACAAGACCTTAAGGAAGCCGTCCTCGCGTAATCCCCGCGCGCTCGTTCTCGGATATCTTCCTTATGGTTCACCCCTGCGGCCTCGATTTTGGCACGTCCAATTCAACTATGGCGCAAGTGGACGGCAGCGGGGTGCCCCAGCTGCTGCCGCTTGAGGGTGCCAACGAAACCATTCCGAGCGTGCTGTTCTTTCCCTTTGCAGACGAGCCCGTGCTGTTTGGGCGCGCGGCGGTGGCCCAATATGTTTCAGGCGCCGAGGGGCGGTTGCTGCGCTCGCTCAAAAGCATGCTCGGCACTGGCCTGTTTGGCGAAAAAACCCGCATCAAGGCGCGCAGCCTGGGCTTTGACGAGATTCTCGGCATCTTTCTGGGGGAGCTCAAGCGGCGTGCAGAACTGAGCTTGGGCGCTCCGGTGGAACGGGTGGTGCTGGGCCGGCCCGTGCAGTTCGTGGACGACGATCCGGCCGCGGACCGGGCGGCGCAGGACCAGCTGGAAGCGGCGGCGCGCGCGCAGGGCTTTGGCGAGATCGCCTTTCAGTTCGAACCCATTGCCGCGGCGCTGGATTTCGAACGTGGCATCGGCACCGAGCAGCTGGCCTTGATCGTCGATCTGGGCGGCGGCACCTCGGACTTTTCGGTGGTGCGGGTCGGGCCCGAGCGCGCCCGGCGGGCCGAGCGCGGTGGGGATATCCTGGCGACCGGGGGCGTGCATGTCGGCGGCACCGATTTTGATCGGCTGCTGGCCGTGGCCAAGGTCATGCCGCATCTGGGGATGGGCAGCCAAACCAGGGACGGCAAGCGCTTCTTGCCGGTGGCGCCTTATCATGAGCTGGCGACCTGGCATCGCATCAACCGGCTGTACTCGGCGCAAAGCCTGCGGGACCTGCGCGGCACCATGCGCGAAGCGCGCGAGCCCGAGAAGGTCGAGCGGCTGATCGAGGTGGTGGAGGATCGGCTGGGCCACCAATTGGTGGGCGCGGTGGAAGGGGCCAAGATCGCGCTGTCGAGCGCTGGGGAAACGCAATTCAGTTTTCCCGTGCGCGACGAGCGGATCGAAACCCTGATCGACAGCGGGGAGCTCGTGGAGATCCTGCGCGCCTCGGCCGAGCGGATCGAAGCGGCCATTGGCGAAGTGCTGGCGCGGGCAGGGGTGGAGGCGAGGGCGATTGACAGCCTGATCCTGACCGGCGGCTCGACGCAGGTGCCCGCGATCGCCGGGCGCCTGCGGGCGCTGTTTCCCGACGCCGAACTGGTGCGCACCAATGTGCTGGGCAGCGTCGGGCTGGGCCTGGCCATCGATGCGGCGCGCCGGTTTGGTCCGGGACCAGACACAATCTCGCCATCCAGATGAATCGAACCTGAACGGGCCGCTCCCGGCCGGTTCATTTCCGCCCCGCTAAACGGGGATCAGGATTTGGACGCAGGCCGTGGTTGATCCGAACCCGGCAGGCGCAAGCGGAGATGGACAATGCAGTTCAAGAAAACAGTTGCGGCCCTGGCGTGCCTGGCCGGAATGGTGGCGCCAGGCTGGGCCGCCGACCTCACTCCGGTGGGCACCTGGCAGACCACGACCGGCGAGTCGCGCTATGCGGTCAGTTTTTGCGGCGATGGCACCGAGCTGTGCGCCAAGCTGACCTGGCTGCGCGCCGATGCCCGCACGCCCGAGAACCTGGCGCTGCTCAACAAGCTGGTGGTGCAGGGCGCCGATCGCGCGGGCCAGAACAAGTGGCGCGGCACGGTGCGCTATGAAGGGCAATCCGTGCAGGGCTCGGTGACGCTGGTCAGCGGCAACCAGATGCAGCTTTCGGGCTGCAAGCTGATCGCCTGCAAGAAAGTGGGCCTGGTGCGCATCTAAGCCTTTGCCGCCCAAAGCCATTGCAAGCCCGTTCCGGTTGCCGGAGCGGGCTTTTTGCTGCCCTCCAAAGGCAAGTTATCCCCGCGTCACGGTGATCTGCTATCTTGCTGGCATGATCAGAAAAGTGGGTGAAGCGGATGGCTCTGGCGGCAATGATCAGGCTGAGCGGATCGCCTGCCAGCGCCGCACCCGCTTCTCGCTGGGATCAACCAGGGTCGAGGGATAGCGGCCTCGGATTTCAGCGTTGAAGAACCGGCCCCGCGAGGGCGCCGCGCTGAAGGCATCAAACACCTCCTGCGGCACCTCGAAATATTTGTAGCGCCGGCCTTCGGGGCCGAACCAGACGGAAAGCTCGCCAAGCTCGGGCTTGTAATGGATATGGCGAATGGCGGACGACATCCGGGCCTCCCGGGGCTTGTGTGTTCCGCACGAGTGAATCCGCCCCGGATTCAAGCCGTTCCGAGAAATAGTTAAGATCGATTCACAAATGAGTCATCCATGGATGAAGCAAGCGCGGCCCCGCCGCTGCCCGAGCCGGACTGGGCTGCGGTGCGCATCGACTATGAACAACTGGCCCTGACCCGCAATGCAGTGTGCCGCAAGCACCAGATCTCGATGGCGCAGCTGCTGGAGCGCGCCTGGAAATCGCGCTGGGAGCGGCCCGACGGCGACCTGACCGACCGCAACATCCTGATCAACAAGCTTCTGGCGCTGCTGGAAGCCCAACTCGACCAAATGGAGCAAACCATGAGTGGCGCAGTGGACAAGGAGGTCAATGTTCTGGGGGGCCTCGCCAAGAACCTCAAGGAGTTGATCGGCATGCAAAAAGCCGAGCGCGGCGGCAAGGAGGACGACGCCGAAACCCGCGAAATGCAGGAGATCCGCCGCAAGCTGGCCAAGCGCATCAATGCCCTCACCAAAGGCTGACCTGCAAAACGCCGCGGCCGGGCTCAAGGACGCTTCGGCCAAGCGGCTGCTGCTGGACTGGCCGGCCTGGGCCCGAACGGCGCAATTGCCCCCGGACGGGGACTGGACCACCTGGTTGCTGCTGGGCGGGCGCGGCTCGGGCAAGACCCGGGCTGGAGCGGAATGGATCAAGCACCTGGCGCAAACCGGCGTATCGCCCATTGCCCTTGTAGGCGAAACCATGACCGAAGCGCTGGCGGTGATGGTGAAAGGCGAAAGCGGGCTGTTTGCCGTACACGCCCGAGCCGAGCGGCCGGTGCTCAAGGGCACGCTGCTGCAGTGGCCCAACGGGGCGGAGGCCCAGATCATGTCGGCGTCCGATCCTGATCGGTTTCGCGGGCCCCAGTTTGCGGCGGCCTGGTGCGACGAGATCGCCAAGTGGCCCGATGCGGAAGCGGCCTGGGACATGCTGCAGTTCGGCCTGCGGCTGGGGGATCGCCCCCGGCAGCTGGCGACCACGACGCCGCGGCCGACCAAGCTGCTCAAGCGCCTTTTGGCCGATCCGCACACCGCAGTGACCCGGATGCGCACGGCGGAAAATGCCAAACATCTGGCGCCCCAGTTTTTGGGCGCGGTGGTGGGGCGCTATGAGGGCTCGGTGCTGGGGCGCCAGGAGCTGGATGGCGAAATGATCGAGGACCTGCCCGATGCCCTTTGGCAGCGGAGCATGTTCCGGCCGCCCGATGGGCAGGAGCCCAGCCGCATCATCGTGGCGGTGGACCCGCCGGTGACGGGCACCGCCCGTTCCGATGCCTGCGGCATCATTGTTGCGGGCCGGGTCGGCGAAGGGGCGGTGGTGCTGGAGGACTGCACACTGCGGCCGGCCAAGCCCCTTCTTTGGGCCCGGCGGGCGATTGCCGCCTTTCACGCCCATGGCGCCGATGCCGTGGTGGTGGAGGTCAACCAGGGCGGCGACCTCGTGCGCTCCGTGCTGGCGCAGGTCGACCCGTCGGTGCCGGTGCGCGAAGTGCGCGCCAGCCGCGGCAAGTGGCTGCGGGCAGAACCGGTGGCGGCGCTGTATGGGCGCGGGCTCGTGAGCCATTTGGCGGGATTGAGCGCGCTGGAAGACGAGATGTGCAGTTTCGGCGCCGATGGGCGCAGCGAAGGCCATTCCCCCGACCGCGTCGATGCGCTGGTTTGGGCGATCACCGAGCTGCTGCTGGGGGGCGCGGGGCCGCGGGTGCGGGGATTGTGAGATCCGTGAGGACGGCCCTGGTGTGCCTTGCCGGAATGAATGCGAGTCTGACGTGACCCTGATCGACAATGAACGCACCAAGCTTATTGCCAACGCGCTGGACCGCGCTTCCACCGCCTGCCTTTGTGCTGGCGCCGTCGCGGCCATCATCTATGGCGCTTCGGGAACGGCGATGAGCAGCTGGACGTTGGTTTTGAGCGCGTGATGTCGGCTGTAGCCAGGTGGTACTACAGTTACTCGCGAGACTGCTCCTTGGGGGCCGAAGTCATGACCTTTCTGGAATGGTATGCCTTTGTAATCCTGCCCGCGCTGGTCGTCGCCATTGGCGCCGGGGGCGCCTGGCTGCATCTGCGCGACCTCAAGAGCCGCGAAGTTCATCCGGCCGAATAGCGGCCAATACATATTGCAAGATCACCACCCCGAAGCCCCGCTTCGGGGTTTTGTTTTTCCCGAAGGACAGCCCATGCCCAACTGGTTCAACCGCCTCGCCGGCGGGCGCTCGAACACGCCGCCTGAACGCAAGGAATGGGGCGGTCAAACCCTGCTGAGCCTGAGCCAGCTGGGCGCGGCGAACTGGAGCGGGCGCAGCTTTGGGAGCCTTGTCAACCAGGGGTTTGCCCGCAATCCGGTGGTGTATCGCTGCATCCGGCTGATTGCCGAAGCCGCCAACCGGGTGCCCCTGGTGGTGAGCGAGGGCGGACAGCGGCTCGACGATCATCCTCTCACTCGCCTGCTGGGGCGGCCGAATGGGCGCCAATCAGGCGGGGAAATGCTCGAAGCGGTTTATGCCTATCTGCAAACTGCGGGGAATGCCTATCTGCAGGCGGCGGTGGTGGATGGGGAAGTGCGGGCGCTGTTTTGCCTGCGGCCCGACCGCATGAAGGTGGTGGCCGGCAGCGACGGCTGGCCGGTGGCGTATGATTACACGGCAGGCGGGCGCACGATGCGGCT
>JAQGKH010000303.1 GCA_028290225.1 Devosia sp.
AATGGGGCCGGCAAATCCACCCTCATGGGCATGCTGGGCGGCACGGTCTTGCCCACCTCCGGGGAAATGTTCTGGCGCGGCCAGCCCTATCAGCCCCACGACGCCGCCGACGCCATCAAGGCTGGCATCGGTTTCATCCACCAGGAACTCAACCTGTTCACCAATCTTTCCGTGGCGGAAAATCTCTATATCGACGGCTTCCCCCGCCGCTTCGGGCTGATCGACTGGAAAGCCATCACCAAGCGCACCCGGGAAATCCAGGCCCGCCTGTCGCTCGATTTCGATCCGATGACCCAGGTTGGCCGCCTGTCGCCGGGCGAGCGCCAACTGGTGGAAATCGCGCGCGCTTTGCACAACGAAGCCAGCCTCTTGATCTTTGACGAGCCCACAACCTCGCTAACCCCGCGAGAAACCGAGCGCCTGTTCACCACTATCGATGGCCTCAAGGCCGAAGGCCGCACCATCATCTACATCTCCCACATCCTTTCCGATGTGCAGCGCATAGCCGATGACATCCTTGTGCTGCGCGACGGGCGCCTGGTCGATCAGGGGGCGGGAGCCGACTTCTCCATCTCGCGCATGATCCGCGCCATGATCGGCCGTGACATGGGCGGCCTGTTCCCCGACCGCAACAACACGCCCTCCGCCCAAACCATTCTCGAAGCGCACAACGTCACCCAGCCCGGCGTGCTCAAGGACGTGTCGCTGACCATCCACCAGGGCGAAATCGTCGGCCTGTTCGGCCTCATGGGCTCGGGGCGTACCGAACTGGCGCGCATCCTGTTTGGGCTCGATCCGCATGAAAGCGGCACCATCACTGTCCAGGGACAGGTCCCGGCACCCGGTCCCCGCGCCCGCATCGACGCCGGCATGGCCTTCGTCACCGAAGAGCGCCGGGCCGAGGGGTTGATGATGGATGCCTCCATCGCAGACAATCTCACCTTGGTGCGCCTCGCCGAATATGCCCGCGGGCCCCTCAGTTTCCTTGATCGCTGGAGCATGATGCAGCGCACCGAGCAAAGCCGCACCGACCTCGGCATCAAGGCCACTGACATTCAAAATCAACCCGCCAAGGCGCTGTCGGGCGGCAATCAGCAGAAGGTGGTGATCGGCAAATGGCAGATGGGCAATCCGCGCCTGTTCATCATGGATGAGCCGACACGCGGCGTCGATGTCGGCGCCAAATTCGAAATCTACAGCCTGGTCAATCGAATAGCCGCAGATCGGGGAGGGGTGCTGATGATTTCCTCGGAACTGGACGAGTTGCTGGGGACGGCAGACCGCATCGTCGTCATGAACCGCGGCGAAGTCACCGGCGAGGTTGCCCGCGAGCAGTTCGACCGCGAGCGCATCCTTGCTATGGCATTCCGCGAGGTGGTCGCATGAAGCCCTTGCTGCGCCGCGCCGCCGATCTTGCGCTCACCCATTCCGGCCTGGTG
This sequence comes from Devosia sp., assembly GCA_028290225.1. Taxonomy (GTDB): domain Bacteria; phylum Pseudomonadota; class Alphaproteobacteria; order Rhizobiales; family Devosiaceae; genus Devosia. The sequence goes on from JAQGKH010000303.1 coordinate 1,440, forward strand.
TTCCTCGCCTTGATCCTGATCTACTACGGCGTCCAGGCCCCCGCTTTCCTGTCGCTGGAAAGCCTCGGCAATATCGTCAAGCAGGCCTCCTTCATCGGCGTCGCCGCCCTCGGCATGACCCTGGTGCTGATGACAGCCGGCATCGATCTGTCGGTCGGCGCCGTCATGTTCCTGGGACCCCTGGTGGCCGGCCTGGCCATGAAGCATCTTGGGCTGCCGGTCCCGGTGGGCTTTGCCATCGCGGTGATCACCGGCGCATTCCTCGGCCTGATCAACGCCTTTTTCATCGTCAAGCTGCGGGTCGTGCCGTTTATCGTCACCCTCGCCACCATGTTCCTGTTCCGTGGCTTCGGCATCTGGCTCACCAGTTCCACCCAGTTCGATTTCTCCGAAGACATGCGCCGCTTTGGCTTGTCGTCCGTCGCGGGCATTCCCACGCCTATCATCATCTTTGCCGTGGTCGCCGTGCTGATCTTCGTGCTACTCAACCACACCCAGTTCGGTCGGCAGATCTATGCTTTCGGCAATGACCGCGAGGCGGCGCGCAAAGCCGGCCTGCGCACCACCCGCATCGAAGCGGGCGTCTACATCATCAGCGCGATATGTTCCGCCATTTCCGGCTTCGTCATGATCGCCCAGATCGGGCGGCTCGATGCCGGCTTTGGCGAAGGTCGCGAATTCGACGTCATTGCGGCAGCCATTTTGGGCGGCGCCAGCTTCTTCGGCGGCATCGGCACCGCCTTTGGTGCGGTCCTGGGCGCCATCCTGATCCAGGCCGCCACCCTCGGTCTCGTCTTTACCGGCGTAAATCTGTACCTGCAGCCTGTCGTCCTCGGCGCCATCATCTTCCTCGCCGTATTCGCCGACGCCATACGCACTCGCCGCATTTCAGATACACTCAAACGCACTATCCGCCCGAAAGAGTGAAGTTGATTTGGAACAAAACGGTTGTCATCGCTGAGCGCCTAAGGTCCGCTTTTTGCATGCGTGCCTCCGAAAGCTGCCTGTGAGCAAACCACCCCGACCTGGTCGTTCGCTCGGGCATGCTCCTTTTCCGCTTATAGTCCTCACAGGGTCTCCGAACGGCCGGAATGGGGCGCAAACCTGCCGATTTACGTGTCGCTAGAATGAGGCTCGCCTTAAGCATGACACTGAGTTCAGCGCGGCACACAGGCGGACCTGTCCGAACTCCATCAGACCGAAACCGCCGATCACATCGGGAGGTGCAGGCGCGGGGCACGACAGGGGAGAAGGTCTGGACTCATACCTTCCCCAACTCGGCCAGCCGGGGCCCCTTTGCTGACTAACGGCGGCGGATCAGTGTTCGGGGGCGGAACCAACGACAAGATGTTCCGCGCCTTTGACGCTAAAACCGGGGAAGTATTGTATGAAATGCAGCTGAACTCGGGGTGATTGGAGTTCCTTCAAGCTTCGAAGCAGATGGCAAGCAGTACATCGCGATTCAGGCGGCTGGGGCATCGATGCGGCTGGGATGCAAACACGCCTGGCAACGAGCTATCCAGACCGCTTTAAGTCAGGAACCTCGGTACCGCTTGGCGGGGTGCTCTGGGTTTCGCAGTGGAAGACCAATCTGCTGCTAGGTGACCAAAGGAGCGAGTTAGCATCCCGCTCCCAACCGACCGGGTCCAACTTCACCACGCTTGTCGCTCACACCTAATGGTTCGAGTGACTCTTTAGATCCTGGTCAATTAACGCCTGCAATTCTCCCCGTAGACCGAGCAAATCTAATGTCGTTGCGCCATCGCGCAACGCTCGCCGCATGTCAGCCTCTTTGGCTTCGCGCGCCGTGCATAGCATGGAGGCGCTGGCAATTTGACCACGAGGCACCACGACAAGGCCGTCCTCGTCGCCTACGACTGCATCTCCGGCGTTAATCAGCACATCGCCGAACCGGAGTGGCTGCCCGATTGACCCCAAACGTACCTTTTTCGTCCCCAGGATCGAGGCGCCGCGCGAAAAAACAGGGAACCCCATCACCTTAATAGCGCTCAGATCGCGCACGCACCCATCGATCACCAACCCAGCGATGCCCCGGGCCAGGCATGCGCTGGCTAGCACATCCCCAAACGGTCCATCATCCATCGATCCCTCATGGTCCACAACCAGGATATCGCCTTCCTGGGCGTCAGCGATTGCCACATGCAGCATGAGGTTATCGCCGCGGGGACAAAAAACGGTCAATGCCGGCCCACATAGCCGCATTGCAGCGTCGATCGGCTTGATGGAGCCCGGGAGCGCACCGCGCTGCCCGATCGCTTCATGAATGGTGGCCGACGAATAGCGCGCCAACTCCGCCAATTCGGCCTCTGCGGGACGCTCAAACCTGAAGTCGAAGTTCACCATCCGCGCCCCTCGAATGGGCGGCCGCTGCACAGCAACGATCCGCCCGCTCGCTGCTATGCTGCGTTAGAGCCAACGTGGATGGTCAGCGGGGCAAGCTTGTCGATGGTGCCAACCAGCACATCGCCTGTCTTGACCGGTCCCACGCCATGCGGCGTGCCCGTCAGGATGATATCCCCCGCTTTCAGCTCGAAGAAATTCGACAGGTTGGCGATGATCTCTGGCACCGTCCAGATCATCAGGTTAAGATCTGACTCCTGTGTCGCCTTGCCGTTGACGGTCAGCTTGATATTGCCGCTCGAAATATGTCCGACGCTCTCGACGGTCGAGATCGGCCCTACGGGGCAGGACTGGTCAAACGACTTCGCTATCTCCCATGGGCGTCCGCTGCCCTGAATATCGCGGCGCGTCATGTCGAAGCCCACGCCATAGCCATAGACATGGTCAAGTGCTTCAGCCGAGGGGATATTGTAGCCACCCGATTTCAACGCCACGAACATTTCCATCTCGTGGTGATAGTCGTTCGTCATGGTCGGATAAGCAACAACGGCTCCGTCCTGAACCACGGAGTCTACTGGTTTCTGGAAGAAAATCGGCGGATCCCTATCTTCGCTGCCGCCCATCTCGCGCACATGCGCCACGTAATTCCGCCCGACGCAGTACACACGTCGCACCGGGAAGCGCTCGCTGCTGTCCACCACGGGGATGCTCACCGGCTCAGGTGCTTCGAACACAAATCCATTTTTTGCCATTGGCAAACCTCCTGCACAGCTATGGCCCATTAGCCCTCGACCGTTTCCCGGTCATATATCATTCCGACGAGTAGGGGATAAAATATACGAAATCCCCTTCGACGGCGCACAATGGATGCGATAGTCTCGCCAATTGCAAGCCTCAAGCCACCGCAATCTGTTCGGCCGGGTGTGGAAAAGCAGCGCTGTGGCAGCCGTCCTCAAGGTTCTAAGCTGCTGCTGGGCACCACGAAAACAACGACCCTCCACCAAAAATGATATATTTTTGACAGCTAACGTTATTAATGTACATTGTTGGGCATATACAGCCGGCGGGCAACGTCTCGCCATTCTAGGGAGGAATGTTCTATGGAACTGCGCATGAAATTCGGCGCCGTGGCCGGGGCCACGCTGCTTATGGGGCTCTCGCAGCTGCTAGGTGGGCACCTTGCCGCCCAGGCACAGGAGTTGACCGATGTCACGGTCGTCATCCCCAACCCTTCGGCGATCAACAATTTTGCCCTGTATACTGCGATAGGGGAGGGCTACTTCGCCGACGAGGGCCTTAACATCACTGTGGAAACGGTAAACGGCTCCGCCTCCGTGCTGCAGATGATGTCTGCAGGCCAGGCCCAAATCGGCAATCCCGGTGCCGGCCCCGTGCTCAATGCCCGCGCCCGGGGTGAAGATGTGGTTTTCATCTACAACAACTTCGCCAAGTCGGTGTTCGGCCTTGTCGTCAAGGAAGAAGCCGCCATCACCAGCCCGGCCGATCTGAAGGGGGCGACCATCGGGGTGGGCACCGCCGACGGCGCCGAAGTGGGCTTTACCCGCGCGATCATGGCTGATGCGGGCTATGCCGAAGGCACCGACTACAATTTTCTCACCGTCGGTGATGGGGGAACGGCGGCGGCTGCCCTGCTCAATGACGAAGTGGTTGCCTATGCTGCTGCAGTCAACGATGTGGCGATCATCGAAGCCCGAGGCATCGATCTGCGCGAAATCACTCCCGAACGCTTTCTTGCCTATTTCGGCAATGGCTGGGCAACCACGCAGGCCTTCATCGAACAAAGCCCGCAAGTGATCGAAGGCTTCGGCAAGGCCTATGTCAGGGCCAACAAGTTCGCCATGGATCCGGCCAATCGCGATGCCGTCCTGGCCCATGCCGCCGCGGGCAATCCGCAGGAAGGGGAAGACAAGGCTTTTGCCTCCAATCTGCTGACCGCGATCATGAGCCGCACCACACTCGACGACCCGGCAGCGCCGTGGGGCTATCAGCCGCCCGAGCATTGGGAGCTGTGGCACCAGAGCCTGCTTGAAACCGGTCAGTTGACCGAGCCGCTGCCCGACCTGTCGGCTGTCTACACCAACCAATTCATCGAAGTTTGGAATGCAGCAGAATGACTGCAGCGGCAACCAAGATTGAACAGGTCGGCCATCTTGGCCGACCTGTCTACCAGTTGCGCAATGTCGCCAAGAGCTATGTCCGCCGCAAGCTTCATGCCTTGGACGCCGTGGACCTGACGCTCACCGAAGGCAGTTTTTCGTCGGTCATCGGACCTTCGGGATGCGGCAAGTCCACGCTGCTCAAGATCATGTCGGGCCTGGTGCCCCCTTCGCAGGGTAGCGTCGTGCTCGAAGGCCGCCCGGTAACCGGTCCGCGCAGTGATATTGGCATGATGTTCCAGCAGGCCACCCTGTTTCCCTGGCGCACCACACTGCAGAATGTCGTGCTCCCGATCGAGATCCGCGATGGCAAGGCCGCCGCAGCGCGCAAGCACGATGCAGCTCGCGATCTGCTCGAGCTTGTGGGGCTCAAGGGATTTGAAAATGCCTATCCCAACGAACTCTCCGGGGGCATGGCGCAGCGGGCAGCGATCTGCCGGATGCTGGTTACCGAGCCTGCAGTCTTGCTGCTGGATGAACCCTTCAGCGCGCTCGACGAACTCGCCCGCGACTTCATGAACATGGAGTTGCAGCGCATCTGCACCGCCCGTAACGCCACCGCCTTTCTTGTTACCCACTCCATTCCGGAGGCGGTGATCCTGTCCAACGTGGTTTACGTGATGTCGCCCCGGCCCGGGCGCTTCGTGGAAGCGGTCACCATTGATCTGCCGCGTCCGCGCACTCTCGACATGATGACTGAGCCGCGCTTTGGTGCCTATGTCCAGCGTATCCGCGCACGGCTCGACCAGGGAGCGTTCATATGACGGAAGTTCTGGAGGGGCGGCCTAGCGTAGCTGATACGGTCTGGACCGAACCGGTCTCCTTGATTGACAGTGTGCCGCGTTCCGTCGCAATGCTGGCGCTCTTTGTTGTTTTCATCGCGCTCTGGCAGGCCGTGCACGGGTTCGGCATTGTGTCTCCCATCATCCTGCCTTCGCCCTGGGCCACCTTCATGGACATTCTGTTCGTGGGGCAAAACCTGATCAGCGGCGGCTACATGCTGCCCGCGCTGGGGGTCACCATCGCTGAGGTCATCCTTGGTTTTGCCATCGCGCTGGCGATCGGGTTTTCGCTGGGCGTACTGGTAGGCGAGACCAAGTTCGGCGAACGCGCCGTCATGCCGTATCTCGTCGCGATCGACACCATGCCCAAGGTCGCCTTTGCTCCCTTGTTCCTGGGTTGGCTGGGCTTCGGCATCTCCTCCAAAGTCGCCCTGGCAGCCTTCATCGCCACCTTCTCCATCGTGGTGGGGACGGCGGCGGGACTGCATGCCGCCGAAGAAAACGCCCGCATGCTGTTCAAGACCATGGGCGCCACTCGCCTGCAAACTCTGGTGAAGATGAAGCTACCCATGGCGCTGCCGCAGATCTTCACCGGCCTCAAGCTTGCCGCCGTGGGTGTCATGGCCGGGGCCATCACTGGCGAGTTCATCGGCGGCGGCAAGGGGTTCGGCGAACTCATCCGTGTCGCCGCCGCCCAGCTCAACACGCCCCGGGTGTTTTCGCTGATTACCTATCTGAGCCTGCTCGGATTATCCCTGTTCTGGACAGTGGTCTGGCTCGAGCGCAAGCTGGTGTTCTGGCGCCGCTCCAGCATTGGCGAAGGGATCGCCGGCCAATGAAAGTGCATAAATGAGCGTGCTGTCTGCTTCCAACCAGTCCAATGCAGTCGTGGAAAATGCCACGGCTGCAACCATCGTTTATCGACAGCTCCGCCAGGATATCTTGCGCGGCCACCTTAACCCGGGCCAAAAACTGCAGATCGAGTTCGTCAGTGCCCGCTACGGCGTGGGCGCCAACCCGGTGCGCGAGGCGCTGAACCGCCTGTCCTCGGAACGTCTGGTGGACCGGTTCGATCAGCGGGGTTTTTTCGTGCCGCAGTTGTCGATCGAAAGCCTTCGCGAACTGGTCAAGACGCGCTGCTGGCTCGAAGGCATGGCACTGGAACAGTCGGTCATGAACCGCACTCAAGCTTGGGAAGACAATCTGATCCTTGCCCATCACCGGCTGGTGCGAACCCGTGTCCGTCTGCCGGAAGAGGGCGGCGACAACAGTGAATGGGAGGTCAAGCACCGCGCCTTCCACAACGCGCTGATCGCGGCCTGCGGCTCCTCCTGGCTCATGCGCTTCTGCAACGACATGATGGATCATGCCGAGCGCTACCGCTACATCGTCATGGTAAGCTATCCCCGCCGCGATACTGCCGAGGAGCACCGCCTGATGATGGAAGCCGCCCTTGATGGCGAAGCAGAACTCGCCAAGCAGCGCCTCATCGCCCAGTACGAATTGACGCTTCGCCTCATTGAGCAACAGATCACCGGCCCCGATGCCCCCGGTGCGGCTCTATGGGCAAGTTAGGGGCGTAGCCTGAAATGATGACTAGGCACTGCCTAGCTTCGTCGAGAAATTGATTGGCTTTCTCAGGGTCATAAGCAAGAGGCCTAACCGCCGAACTTGGTTGCCAGTACTCAGGATCCAGGGTCGACAAGCACGATGTCGGGCAGGCGATATACATCCGGCCGCCCGCCGTTATCGAATGGACCACACCCGCTCACCGCCTGCATTGCCGCACGGAGCTGCGGCTTGTCGCAACTGGCATTTCCAGGTGAGGCCCGACATCCCCAACGGCGCCATCTTCATCAAGGGCGAGCAGCACACGGATGTGGGCCATGTCTCCTTCGTTCCCATGTGAGAAACACGCCTTCATCTGGCGCACCAGGTTAGCCGTGACCGGCCGCAGTGCGTCCAGCATCTCGTCTCAATCGGCAGGCTCCCCGCTGGTGTCGCTGCCAAAATCGCGATCCCACGCCGTGCCGTCGCTGGTGTCCGAGGTATGCGCCTTGAACTTTTCGCGCTTGAAAGCCCACCACAGCGGCAGAAGCCAGCCAATCACCGTCCAACCGGCCAACAGGTTCACCAAGAGAATGGTGGACAGGTTTGGACTCTTGCGCTTCCATGCCACCAGCGTGGGGAGGAAGTAGATCAGTGCAACAATTGCGTAGATGACGATCAAGACGGTGTAAAATAACGCTTCAGGTGCGCTGCTTGTGTTCATGATTTCTCAGCCCCAGGGTTCCCATCATCTAAGCACGCCCTCGGTCCCAAGATAAAGAGTGCGCTGGACCTCAAGGAAGTGCAGAACGGTCCGCCTTTAGACCTGACTTCAACAATACCTTTGCAGCAGCATGTCAGCGCTCCATCAGTCCTTCTCGTCCTGCTCCTGCAGCGCACAACATGAATATAGTCCAGCCAAGAAAGATGCCGGTCGCACCTTGCCTTTAACTCTCCCGCGGGCGTCAATGCGCCCGGCTCAAGAGCAAGGGGAAACCGACATTATACCCGCATGATCAAGCCACCCGATTTACAATGGCCGTGAAGCTGCCGCAGCGGGATATTTTGTCGAGAGGGGTAGTCATCTGGCCCGGCTGCCGGGCGCAAGCACTGCTGCAGGGCTCTAGATCTCTCCGCAACGCTCCCAGGGGATTACTGGCTCTTCGTCCATGCCCAAGACCATTCCAGCCGCGAGACCGAACATCGCCGAAATCTGGTCCTGTTCTTCAGCCGTGATGCCGGACTTCTCCATCTCGGCCTGAGCTCGCCTCAAATGCTCCTCGGAAGCTGTCTGGAAGTCAGGATTTGGCTCACCTTCGTTTGCCTGATGCGCATACATGAACTGGCTTCCACAGGTCAGAAGCTCGCGAGCTTCGGGTGTAAGTACATCGGGCATGGCGGCCTCGATCCCTCGCTCCATGGCAGTGTGGCAGTCGCTGAAAGTGATGCCGAGGTCATTGGACTTGATCTGCTCTGAAGCGCGGGTAACGGCCTCGCCCCCGATGCGCTCACGCTCGTCCAGAGCTACCCCCATCTTCGCTAGGCGCCCATCAGCCTCATTGAGCAGCGTATTGCCCATGACTGTGAAGATCTCGGCGTCATCGGGATCTTCGGTTTGTTGAGCCATCACGGTGAAAAAGGCCCCGCATTCGATCGAGGGGTCGGAGATTGCTGCCTCTTCCGCCGCGTGGGCCGGAAGGATCAACAAGCCAAGGGCAGCGCCAGCAAGAAATATACGGGAAATGATCATTGCGAGGGTTCCAGGACTGGATGCCCGACCATAGCAGAATACTACCGGGCGTAAGCAAGGGCCTTGATCCCGAAAGTAGACCGACGGTTTTCTACCCCGATGTACGTCGGCAGCAATTCTTCTCGCCCTGGTTCAGGCGGTCGGCCTGGTTTTGACGTTGTCGTTGCTGCTTGCACGGAACGGCGCGGCAAATGGCAGGTTCGTTCATCCTTTGCATTGCGCACGCTTACTCACGATATGTGTGAGCGCGGCCGGCCTTGCCCTGTCCTGCCCCCATCAAACCGGGAGCATACCGATCCTGCACTACCCCCTTGGGGCTACCGGCACGCAAATTGCTTGACATCAGCAAGGCGTCAGCCTGTCCTTCCAGCTGAGTACAACGATGACCACATAGCTCCCGACCTAAGGCCCTACGCCCTGCGCGCCCGCCTGCTGAGCAGCCTGCCCGGACGGCGAGCATGTGAATGATCCCCGAAATCACCCGCCTATCATCAACCCGACGTGCACCAGGCTGGTTTTTAGGAAGATGCGGCTCGATGGCCGCCCAAGCTTCATCGCTCAACCAGAACAGTCTGCTCATCAACGTCTCCGGCTTCATACACGGCCAGAGAATCTGATTTGCAGCACACCCTCAACAACCTGATCGGGTTTGAACCCTAGCCGAGAGGCCTGCTGCTCTAGTCCCTGAGCATTGCAAGTTGCGGCGTCAACTTGGTCCACAACTCTGGGGGGCTCGGTTCTTGCAGCAAGGGAGCAAGCTAATCTTGTGGCCACTGGTTGATTGATTGACACGTTCGGAGCGGCGTGCTGATCATTGCTGCATCGGAGCGGTGCGCCGGAGGAACCTGCACCTTCCGCAACGGCCCTGACCGGAAATATCCGGCATGGCTTCCTCGGAGGAGAACACATGAACAAGCTTTGGAAAGCTGCATCAGCGGCCACGCTTCTGCTCGGCCTTTTTTCGGGCACGAGCGCTTATGCGCAGAACGTCGTCGGGCTCATCACCAAGACGGAAGGCAACCCGTTTTTCGTCAAGATGCGCGAGGGCGCGCAAGCCAAGGCCGAAGAGCTCGGGCTGGAGTTGCGCACCTTTGCCGGCGAATTCGATGGCGACAATGAAAGCCAGATCGCGGCTATCGAAAGCCTGATCGCGGCGGGCGCCAAGGGCTTTGCCATCGTGCCTTCGGATTCCTCGGCAATCGTGCCGACCATCCAGCAGGCGCGCGATGCCGGGCTGCTGGTGATCGTGCTCGATACGCCACTGGATCCGATGGATGCGGCCGACGCGACCTTTGCCACCGATAACCGGCAGGCCGGGAGGCTGATCGGCCAATGGGCCGCCGGCACGCTGGGCGATGAAGCGGCCAATGCCAAGATCGCATTTCTCGATCTCGCGACCAACCAGCCCACGGTCGACTATCTGCGCGACCAGGGCTTCATGGAAGGCTTTGGCATCGATGTGAAGGACCCCAATCGCTATGGCGACGAGGACGATGCACGCATTTGCGGGCATGAAGTCACCGGTGGCGCGGAAGAAGGGTGCGTCACTGCCATGGAAACGCTGCTGCAGCGCTGCCCTGATGTGAATGTGGTTTATGCCATAAACGAGCCGGCAGCTGCAGGCGGCTACCAAGCCCTGCAGTCGGCCGGCAAGGATGATGGCTCCGTGCTGATCGTGGCCATTGATGGCGGCTGCCCGGGCGTCGAAAACGTCAAGGCGGGCATTATCGGGGCGACCTCGCAGCAATATCCGCTCGACATGGCATCGCTGGCCATGGAGGCGATCGCCAAGTTCGCCGAGGATGGCACCAAGCCCGAAGTTGATCCTGCACTCGGCTTTTTCGACACTGGGGCGCGCCTGGTGACCGACAAGCCAGTGGATGGAGTGGAATCGATCGACACCACCCAAGCCACTGAACTCTGCTGGGGCTGACACCCCGTTCGGCCTCTCCGGCTCACGCCGGGGAGGCTAGCCCGTCAGGGACAGGTCGCAACAGAGAGGGGCACGCGATGAGTGACGACGCGAGCGGCACGACCATAGCAGAACGCGGCCTTGCCAGCGTGGCGGGTGGGGTCGCGAGCTTTG
>JAQGKH010000343.1 GCA_028290225.1 Devosia sp.
GATGGGGTGATGAACGAGGGGTTCTTTGCCACGGTGCTGGGCCTCAAGGGCATTCCGCGCGAGGCGGAAACCATTCCGCTGGCCCGCGACCTGCAACTGGCGGCACTCACGGGCGTGCGCTACCACGCGGCGCAGATTTCCACTGCAGGCTCGGCCGAACTGGTCCGCGCGGCCAAGGCGCGGCGCGCGACCATTAGCGCCGGGGTGTCGATCAACAATCTGGCGCTCAACGAAAACGACATCGGGCGTTATCGCACCTTCTTCAAGCTCGGAACGCCGCTGCGCTCCGAGGATGACCGGCAGGCGATGATCGAGGCGCTGCGCGACGGCACCATCGACACCATTCATTCCGACCATGATCCGCAGGACAGCGAGGTCAAGCGCCAGCCCTTTGCCGAAGCCTCGGATGGTGCCATCGGGCTCGAAACCCTCTTGGCCGCAGCGCTGCGCCTCGTGCATTCGGGCGAGGTGGACCTGATGACCGTATTGCGCGCCATGACCATCCGGCCGGCACAAATTCTCGGATTATCCTCGGGCCGCATCGCGCGGGGTGCGCCGGCCGACCTGATCCTGTTCGATCCCGATTACCCCTGGCAGGTCAGCGAAACGGCGATTCGGTCGCGCTCGCGCAACACCAGCTTCGAAGGCGCGCGCCTGGCCGGCAAGGTGATGCGCACGCTTGTTGCCGGGCAAACCGTTTACCTGCACACAGAATCGCCTTAGCGCGCCGCTGTCCGCCCTTGTGGGGACGGTCGCGCTAGGGTTACCACTTGCTTATCTCCTGCGCGGAACCTTCAATGGCCCTTGACCTGCTGTCCCTTCTTTATGCCGCCGTACTGGGCTATCTCGGGGGCTCGGTGCCTTTCGGCCTGCTGCTGACGCGGGCGGCTGGCCTGGGCGATATCCGCGCCATTGGTTCGGGCAATATCGGCGCCACCAATGTGCTGCGCACCGGCAATCGCTGGCTGGCCGCCGCAACGCTGATTCTCGACGCGGCCAAGGCGGCCCTGCCCGTGCTGCTCGCTCGTTATTTCTGGGGCGATGGGGCAGCGATGCTCGCCGGCATCGGCGCTTTCCTTGGGCACTGCTTTCCCGTGTGGCTGGGGTTCAAGGGTGGCAAGGGCGTGGCTGTGTTTATCGGGGCGCTGCTTGCCCTGTCCTGGCCGGTGGGGCTGATCTTTTGCGCGGTATGGCTGCTGATCGCGGTGACACGGAAAATGTCCTCGCTGTCCTCACTGACTGCCGGAGCAACGGCACCGATCTTTGCTTATGTGGTGGTGAATGAATGGCTCGCCGCCGCCGCCGCCGTGATGGCTATCCTGCTGTTCTTCCAGCACCGCACCAATATTGCGCGGTTGATGGCCGGAACGGAGCCGACCATCGGCTCCTCCAAAAAGGCCTGATCCCATGGGCAAGGGCGCTTCGCTGGTTGCCGCCGCCGAGCGCCTTCACTGGCTGCGCCTGATCCGTACTGAAAATGTCGGGCCGGTCACCTTTCGCCAGTTGTTGAGCCGGTTCGGGTCGGCGCAAGCCGCAATGGAGGCCCTGCCGAGCCTGTTGAAGCGAACCGGGTCGGCGCCCCGGATCACCTCGCAGATGCAGGCCGAAGACGAACTCGCCGGCCTCGAAAAATTTGGCGCTCGCGTGGTGCTGAGTTGTGACGCCGATTACCCGCCCCATCTCGGGTTTATCTCCGGTGCACCGCCGGTGTTGACGCTTGCCGGGGGCGACAACCTGGATTGGCGACGCACCGTGGGCATGGTCGGGGCCCGCAACGCTTCTTCAGCCGGCATCAAGATGACGCGCCTGCTGGCAAGTGACCTCGGTGCGCGCGGCTACACGTTGGTATCCGGCCTTGCCCGTGGCATCGATGCGGCGGCCCATCGCGCCAGCCTCGAAACGGGCACCGTGGCGGTGCTTGCCGGCGGGTTCGACCAGATCTACCCCGATGAGAACATCCCACTCGCCCATGACATTCTTGACCATGGCGGGGCCCTCCTCACCGAAATGCCGCTCGGCTGGGAGCCCCGCGCCCGCGATTTTCCGCGCCGTAACCGGCTGGTGTCGGGGCTGTCGCTCGGCATTGTGGTGGTGGAAGCGGCCAAGCGCTCGGGCTCGCTGATCACCGCGCGAATGGCGCTGGAGCAAAACCGGGACGTGTTCGCGGTGCCCGGCTCGCCCCTCGATCCCCGTGCCGAAGGGGGCAATGCGTTGATCCAGCAAGGCGCCAAGCTGATCACCAATGCCGAGGACATCATCGAAAGCCTTGGCTCGGCCGATCCGTCCCGCCAGGCGTTGTTTGATCGGCAGTGGGAGCCAGAGCCTGAGGAAATGGGCACCGATGCCGATCCCGCAGACGCAAACGATGCCGAGCGGTTGCGGAGCCTGCTGGGCACCGCTCCCATCGAAGTCGATGAACTGCTGCGGCAAACCGGGCTGTCTGCCGCAACCATGCAGATGGTGCTGCTCGAACTCGACCTGGCGGGTGAGATCGAGTGGTCGAGCGGCCAACTGGTGGCGAAGCGCTACCGCTGACCGCCTGTCGCGCCGGGCTCTAGCGGCCGCCCTCGAGCTTGCGATGCCGCTGGTTGATGCCACCTTCGCCATAGGGATACTCGGCGACCTGCGGCGTGCTGGCTTGGCTCAACCGGGCGACTTCCTCCGAGCTCAGTTGCAGCTGCGCCGCCGCCAGATTGTCGGCCAGCTGCTCACGCTTGCGGGCGCCCAAGATCACCGAAGTCACCGAAGGTTGCGCCGCCAGCCAGGCCAGCGCCACCTGCGCGGCGCTGACGCCGCGCTGCCCGGCGATTTGGGTGACCGCGTCGATAACCGCCCAGGTCTGCGGATTGGCATTGCGCTTTTCGTAGGCTTCCATGCCGCGCTTGGGATTTTCGCCTAGCCGCGTGGCGCCGCTCGGCATCTCGTCGCGCTTGTATTTGCCCGACAGCCACCCGCCCGCCAGCGGCGACCAGGGCAAGAGCCCAATGCCCGCGTCCAGCGCCGCCGGCACGATCTCGTGCTCGATGTCGCGCACCAGCAGGTTGTATTGCGGCTGCAGCGTTACCGGCGGCGCGAAGCCCTGGGCCCTGGCGATCCAGACCGCCTTGGTCAGCTGCCAGCCAAGGAAATTGGAAAAGCCGTAATAGGCGATTTTGCCGTTGCGGATCGAATCATCAAGGAAGCGCAGGGTTTCCCCTATCGGGGTCAGCGCGTCCCAGGCATGCATCTGGTAAAGATCGATCTGCTCGACGCCGAGCCGCCGCAGCGAAGCATCCAGCGCCTGACCCAGGTGTTTGCGCGACAGCCCCAGCCCGTTGGAGCCTTCCAGCATGGGAAAGCGCCCCTTGGTGGCGATCACCAGCCGATCCACCATTTCGGGCTTGCTCTTGAGCCAACGCCCGATGATCTCTTCCGAGGCGCCTTTGGAGTAAACATCGGCAGTATCGAAGAAATTACCTCCTGCCGCCACGTAATCGTCCATGAGGGCGAACGCAGTCGCCTCGTCCGCTTCCGAGCCGAAGGTCATGGTCCCAAGGCAAAGGGCGGAGACCACGGCGCCGCTATTGCCGAGCTTGCGATAATCCATCTTCAGTTCCTCCTGATGGAAGTCACAACGGCCCGGCTCCTGCTCGGCTCCACCGCAGCGCCGTAAAATAGCGCCCGTTGACACTGCCCCTTGGCTTCACCATGTTGCGCCACCTTGCGTTGCGGTGTTGCGGATCGGGTTTCTCATGAAGGTTGTCGTCGTTGAAAGTCCGGCTAAGGCCAAGACAATCAACAAATATCTGGGCAAGGACTATGAAGTCCTGGCTTCCTTCGGCCATGTTCGCGATCTGCCGGCCAAGGACGGCTCGGTTCGTCCCGACGAAGATTTCGCCATGTCCTGGGAGATCGATACGGCTTCCAAGAAGCGCCTCGCCGACATTGCCAATGCGCTCAAGGGCGCTGACGAGCTGATCCTCGCCACCGACCCGGATCGCGAAGGCGAAGCCATTTCCTGGCATGTGCTGGACGTGCTCCGGCAGAAAAAGGCGCTGAAAAAGGACACGCCCGTCCAGCGCGTCGTGTTCAACGCCATCACCAAGGACGCGGTGACCGCGGCCATGGCCAATCCGCGCGATATCGACATGCCGCTGGTGGATGCCTATCTCGCTCGCCGCGCCCTCGACTATCTCGTGGGCTTTACCCTTTCGCCCATTCTCTGGCGCAAGCTTCCAGGCTCCCGCTCGGCGGGTCGCGTGCAGTCGGTGGCGCTGCGGCTGGTGTCCGACCGGGAATCGGAGATCGAACGGTTCAAGGCTGATGAATACTGGTCAGTGGAAGCCAAGCTCGCCCAGAAGGGCAAGAACTTCCTCGCGCGCCTTTATTCCGTTGATGGCAAGCGCACTGACAAGCTGGCGATCAAGAATGGCGAAGACGCCGGCGCGCTCAAGGCGCTGATCGAGTCCGGGCAGTTCAATGTTTCGGCGGTCGACAAGAAGCCCACCAAGCGCAATCCCTACGCGCCCTTCACCACCTCCTCGCTGCAGCAGGATGCCTCCTCACGGCTGAGCCTGTCGCCCTCCCGCACCATGCAGATTGCCCAGCGCCTCTATGAGGACGGTTTGATCACCTATATGCGGACCGACGCGGTGCAGATGGCGCCCGAAGGCGTCGCCATGGCGCGCTCGGCGATCACCAAGAACTTCGGTGCGGAATACCTGCCCGAAAAGCCGCGCATCTATCAGACCAAGGCCAAGAACGCCCAGGAAGCGCACGAGGCCATCCGACCCACGGACATGCTCAAGCATCCCGACACGATGCGCAATCTCGATGCGGACCAGCAAAAGCTTTATGGCTTGATCTGGCGCCGCACCCTCGCGAGCCAGATGCGCTCGGCGGAAATCGATCGCACCACGGTGGACATCGCCGTCAACGTGCCCGGCCGCCAGGTTGAGCTGCGCGCCGTGGGTTCGGTCGTCACCTTCCCCGGCTTCCTGGCGCTTTACGGCGTCGAGGCCAAGAGCGACGACGATACCGAGGAAGACGAGGACAGCCGCGAATTGCCGCCGTTGGCCGTCGGCGACAAGCCGGCGCTGCAGGCCGTCGAGATCGAGCAGCACTTCACCCAGCCCCCTGCCCGCTATACCGAAGCGAGCCTGATCAAGAAGATGGAAGAGCTCGGCATCGGCCGGCCCTCCACCTATGCGGCGACGCTTTCGACCCTCAAGGACCGCGATTATGTGCGCCTCGAGGGCAAGGCGCTGCATCCCGAGGACCGGGGCCGCATCGTCACGGCATTCCTCGAGAGCTTCTTCAACCGCTATGTGGAATACGGCTTCACCGCCAATCTCGAGGAACAGCTGGATCTGATTTCGGCGGGCGAGCTCGATTACAAGCAGGTCCTGCGCGATTTCTGGCGCGACTTCACCATCGCCACTACCGAGATCAAGGATCTGCGCGTCACCGAAGTGCTCGATGCGCTCAACGATCTGCTGCAAGACCACATCTTCCCCCTCAAGCCCGACGGCTCGGATCGTCGCCTTTGCCCCACTTGCGGGAGCGGCCAGCTGTCGCTCAAGCTTGGGAAATACGGCGCCTTTATCGGCTGCTCGAACTATCCCGAATGCAAGCACACGATGCAGCTTTCCGACGCGGCCACCGGTCAGTCGAGCGAAGCCGCCGCCGGTGATGGCGTGCTCGGCACCGATCCCGAATCAGGCGAAGAGGTTTACCTCAAGACCGGGCGCTTCGGCCCTTATGTGCAGCTGGGCGAGGGCAAGGAGCCCAAGCGCTCTTCCCTGCCCAAGGGCTGGGAAGCGGCGAGCCTGACGCTCGACAAGGCGCTGCAGTTGCTGAGCTTGCCGCGCGAGGTGGGCGCGCATCCCGAAAGCGGTTTGCCGATCACCGCGGGGCTTGGGCGTTATGGCCCCTTTATCCTCCATGACGGAAAATACGCCAACCTGCCCGATGTAGAGGAAGTGTTTTCCGTTGGCATCAACCGGGCGGTCGATCTGCTGGCCCAAAAGGCCGCTGGCGGCTTCAAGCGCGGCGGTGCGGCGGTTGCCGCGATCCAGACCTTCGAGCATGACAACGGCCCGATCACCGTACGGGCTGGGCGCTATGGCCCTTACGTCAACCAGGGCAAGATCAACGCCACCATCCCCAAGGACATCAAGCCCGAGGATGTGAGCGTCGAGCAGGCCGTGGAATGGATCGCCGCCCGCGCCGAAGCGACGGGGACCAAGATCAAGAAGGCGCCGGCCAAAAAACCTGCCGCGAAGAAGCCGAGCGCCGCCAAGGCGCCGGCCAAGGCCACCACAGCCAAGAAGCCCGCCGCCAAAAAGACGGCGACCAAGAAGGTGGTGGCCGAGGAAGATGTGCCGTTCTAGCCGATGGTGCGCTCGATCATCGACAACCAGTTGTCGACAGCGATCTTGCGCACCAGCGCCTCGCCATAGCCCTTGTCGAGCAGGGCTGAGAGCAGCTTTTGCACCCCGGTGACGTCGCCGATTTCGGCCGGCACCATGGCGCCATCGAAATCCGAGCCGAGCGCCACGCCGTCTTCGCCTAAAGCATCCACCAGCGCATCCAAATGGCGCACCATGATCTCGATGGGCGTGTCGGCGCGCATTTGCCCGTCAGGGCGCAGAAATCCGGTGGCATAGTTGAGCCCCACAACACCTTTGCTTTCGGCAATGGCGGCCAGCTGCCAATCCACCAGATTGCGGGCATGCGGGCTGATGGCGTGCACATTGGAATGGGTGGCAACCAGCGGCTTGGTGCTGATCGCCGCCACATCGCGGAAGCCCGCCGCATTGAGGTGCGACAGGTCGATCATCACACCCATGGCGTTGCAGGCGCGCACCAGGGCCTTGCCGGCATCGGTCAGCCCCGGCCCGATATCGGGATCGGCGGGATAGCGGAACGGCACGCCGGTACCAAAGGCATTGGCGCGGCTCCAGACGAGGCCAATCGACCGGAGGCCGGCTGCATAAAGCACATCGAGCGCCCGCAGGTCCGGGTCGATGGCCTCGGCGCCCTCGATATGGAACACCGTCGCGAGCTTTTGCGCTGTCATCGCCTGCCGGATATCGGCGGCATTGCGGCACAGGCTCACCGCGCCGGCCCGTTCCAGGCGCAGCAGGATCGAGGCCATTGCCAGGGTCGAGGCCTGCGCATCGGCAAGCGACAGTTCGGGCGGCAAACTGGCCTGCGGATTGGCCGCACTCGCCACCACCGAACCGATACCGCCTCTCAGCGGTGGCGGAAAGATCGCGAAAAAGCCGCCCACCATGCCGCCGCTACGGGCCCGT